>DAOVSZ010000214.1 GCA_030627725.1 Desulfobulbaceae bacterium | reverse complement strand
ATTTTGTAAGCTATTGCAGGGGCCTCATATCCGCGAAAGAGGCCTGTGAGCTATAGCCCCTCTATGCGAACAGGCCGATGACAAAGGAGATGAGGCCCCTGTGATGGCTTACAAATCATGAACTTGATCATTGTTGAACCTCATGAACTGCAACCGGACAATACCGTTTTTCTCGGCGACAGGCGCGCTGATCATATCAGAAAAGTCCTGCGCGCGCTCCCTGGAGATACGGTAAAAATCGGGATACTGAACGGCCCGCAGGGAACAGCCGATCTCCTCGAAATAACTCAGAGAGGTGTCACACTGCAGGTAACATTGGGGCCTGATTCTCCGTCAGAACCAGAGACCGATCTCATACTCGCCCTCCCCCGCCCGATCATGCTGAAACGGGTCCTTGCCCAGTCAGCGGCAATGGGGGTTGCACGGATTTTTCTGATTAATGCCAACCGGGTTGAAAAGAGTTTCTTTCATGCCTCATTACTTACAAATGAATCCTATCGGGATTTCCTTATCCAGGGACTTGAACAGGCAGTTGACACCTGGCTTCCCGAGGTGTCGATACATACCCGGTTTAAGCCCTTTGTTGAAGACTTTCTTCCTGAAATCAAAAAAGAATGCCCTGTCAGGCTCGTTGCCCATCCCGGTTCACAAAAATCTCTTCCGAAAAGTGTCAGCCTCCCCTTACAGCAGCGCGTCCTCCTCGCAATCGGCCCGGAAGGCGGGTGGGTAGACTTTGAAATTGAAAAATTTCTTTCCCAGGGCCTTTCTCCCTTCAGCCTCGGTCCCAGGATCCTCCGCGTTGACTCGGTCGTCCCTGCCCTGCTCGCACAACTCACGCTCTTGAGACAAATCAAAGAGCAAGCCTTCCTTTCACCCGATCGATAATAGTTCTCAATTCATCGACTCTCAAAAAGTATAAAGCCGCCCCATAGACCCCTGCCGACGAAAGAATGGCCAGCAAAAGAAGAGTGATCTGACGGAAAAGAGCATCTCCTGAATCCAGCGGGGCCATCCTTTCAAAAGCAAACAGCCACCCCGCCATGATCGCGGTCCCGACAAGCGCCTTTCCTAGACCGGTAAAAAGATACGAGAGCGAATATCCGCCAAGCTTTTTATAGAGGACAGTTATCAGAAACAGAAAATTCACGATCATGGCGCAGGAGGTGGAAAATCCCGGGGCCCGGTGCGCCAACAGATTTATGGTCAGCATCATGAGACAGAAATTGATCCCCATGGTCACGAAACTGCCGATAACCGGATACTTCGTATCATCAAGCGCATAAAACACCGGCACCATGATCTTTACCGAGGAATAGGCAAACAGCCCAATGGCAAAAAATGACAGCGCCTCTGCCGTCTTGATGGTGGCAAAGGCATCGAATGCACCGTGCTCGAAGATCACTCTGGTAATAGACTCACCCAGCAGCATCAATCCGACCGTAGCCGGAATGGTCAGGCAGAATGCCATGGTCAGGGAAGAGACAAAGGTTTCCTTCAACTTGTCAAAGTCCTTGAGAGAGGCATACCTGGAAATCACCGGCATAGTCGCAATTGAGATGGCCACCCCGAAAAGCCCCACCGGCAACCAGAAGAGCCTGAAGGAATAACTGAGCCAGGAGAGCCCTCCGGTGCCGAGAGATGAGACAAAATAGGTGTTGACAAGCACATTGACCTGGAGCGGCGCGAGACCGATCAAGGCCGGCCCCATCAGCTTCAGGATACGTTTTAAGCCAGGATCGGAGAGGTTCAAACGAGGCAGGAACTGAAATCCAACACAAAAAAGGGTCGGCAACTGGCACAGAAGCTGAAGCAGGCCGCCTATCAAGGTGCCTATCGCCATGCCGACTATAGGAGGCTGTCCATAGTTCGGCATCACCAGGGCCAGACTCACACCACCGACAATGGAGCCTACGTTAAAAAAACTTGAGGCCATGGCCGGGACGAAAAAACGCCCCTTTGTGTTCAATATTCCCATGACCACTGAAGAAAACGAGATAAAGATGAGAAACGGGAACATGATCACGGTGAGCAACCGGGTCAGTTCGACCTTTCCTGAGACCGCTTCAAAGTCCGCCTCGACAAGGAGACGGACGACCTGTTCTGAAAAAATGATACCCAGGAGTGTGACGAAACTTAACACAATCCCCAAGAAGACCAAGACATTACCGGCAAGCTCCCAGGTTGCGCGTTCTCCTTTTTTTGTATCATAATCGGTAAAAACAGCGACAAAGGCAGCGCTTAACGCCCCCTCGCCAAAAAGATCCCTGAGCATGTTCGGGACCCGGAAGGCGACCACAAAGGCATCAAAGGCATCCGATGCCCCAAAAAGAATGGCAAAGGCCTGTTCCCGGACCAACCCGAGGACCCGGCTGCACATAACAGCAACACTCACCACACCGGCCGATCTGGCTATTTTCCCGGTATCATCAGAAGATTTTCGCATAAGAAAACAAACCATTATAACATGGACATACGAGATGAAACCGTACGGTTCAACGTTGAATAATGACCACAATATCAGGTTGCATGGCTTTACACAACATTCCATAAAGAATAGCTAACTATTCAGGTGGTGCTGATGTGGCCTAAACACTACCCTGTAACTGTTCAGAAGTGCCCCAGATGTGCACAAGCAGGCTGGAGAACTATAGTAGTCCTATGTGAACCAGCCTGATCGTGTGCAGCTCAACTCCGCATGGAAAAGCGGATGGGGTGCTGCTGAATAGTTACAAAAAAATACTTGCTTGACTTTGCCTATAACTTCCGAATAATATAGATTTTCTCAAGATGCGAACATGGTATGCATGGTGGATCAACTAACAAAAATTTATCGTCAGTATCCGGCCCCCAGCAACTCGTACCACCCCGAAATTTCTGCCGGCGCTGCTGTCTGACGACTGACAACGGAGATGTACATGCAGGACTCAAAAATGGTTCGAAATGTCGTGCTGTTGGGACACAGCAAAAGTGGCAAGACATCCCTTGCTGAAGCTCTACTCTTTACCGCAGGGAAGACAAAACGTCTCGGAAAGGTTGACGATGGTTCTTCGATCATGGATTTTGAACCGGAAGAAACCAAGAAGCGGGTTACCATCACATCCTCTTTCCATCGATACTCCTGGAAGAAGCATTCCGTCTACATGGTCGATACACCTGGTGACGACAACTTCCTTAATGAGGCCCTTTTTGCTTCACGGGTGGCGGATACGGTTGTTTTCCCAGTCAGCGCGGTTTCCGGGGTAAAATACCAGACTGAAAGAATCGCATCCTTTATTGAAGACAAAAACATCCCCACCCTCTTCTTTGTCAATAAGATGGACAAGGAGCGCGCCAATTTCAGCGCCACTGTCGACAGCATCAAGAAATCCCTTCCCTTCAGTCTTGCGGTTATCCATCTCCCGATAGGCGCTGAGGCGGATTTTAAAGGAGTTGTCGACCTTCTTTACCGGAAGGCATATATGTTTGACGGCAATACCGGCAAGGTGAAGGCGGAAGATATTCCTTCCGACATGGCTGATGAAGTTGCCGTTGCCAGAGAGAGCCTCATGGAACAGGTCGCTGAGACCGATGACGACCTTATTGAAAAATTCCTTGAAGAGGGAGAATTGGCTGAAGCGGATCTCGTTCTCGGACTGAACACGGCGATCAAGTCCGGCGCCATCTGCCCTGTCTGTGTCGGTTCAGCCACTGAAAATCTTGGCTCCGAACTCGTTATGAACGTCATCAACGACCTGATGCCTGCTCCCAGCGACAGGCCGCCGCAAGTCGGGACAGATCCCAAGAGCAAGGACGTTATCGAAAGGGCCCCGACTGCGGATGCTCCCTTCTCCGCCCTGGTATTTAAAACAATGGCCGACCCCTATGCCGGCAGACTGACCATCTTCAAGGTCATCTCCGGCACCCTGGACGGTGACTCATTCTATAATGCCACCAAAGAGACGTCTGAGCGCTTCGGCCAGCTGCTGGCCCTTGAAGGAAAAGAGCAGAAACCGATAGACAGTGTAGGTCCGGGCATGATAGCTGCCGTTGCCAAGCTCAAAGAGACTGTTACCGGCGACACCCTCTGTTCGGATAAGGACCGGATTCTCTACGAACCGCCGGTTGCAATCAAGCCTAATATGTCTTTTGCGGTCTCGACGGCCAAGAAAGAGGATGAAGACAAACTCTTCTCATCAATCACGAAGATGCTCGAAGAAGACCCGACTCTGCAGCTTAAACGCGACACCGAAACCAACCAGACCCTTATCTCCGGTATCGGCCAGGTCCATCTGCAGATTACAGGTGAAAAGATAAAGAGAAAATTCGGGGTGGAGATGCAACTCAATGTCCCGAAGATCCCTTATAAGGAGACGATCAAAGGCAAGGCACGGGTCCAGGGAAAACATAAGAAACAGTCCGGCGGACGAGGCCAGTTTGCCGACAGCTGGATCGAGATGGAACCGCTCCCGCGTAGCGGCGGCTTTGTGTTCGAAAACAAGATCGTTGGTGGTGTTATTCCCAGACAGTATATTCCGGCGGTTGAAAAAGGCATCATCGAGGCCATGGGGAAAGGTGTTATTGCCGGTTATCCGATGGTGGATGTCAAGATCGCCCTTGTGGACGGATCGTATCACAGTGTAGACTCCTCGGAAATGGCGTTCAAGATTTCAGGTTCGATTGCCTTCAAGAAAGCGTCGCAAGAGGCCAATCCGGTCCTGCTCGAACCGATCATGGACATGACGATCCAGATTCCAAAGGACTGTGTGGGCGATGTCATCGGTGACCTTAACGGCCGCCGCGGCAAAATCATGGGTATGGACTCCGAAAGGAAGCACGAGGTCATCACCGCAAAGGTGCCGATGGCTGAAATCCTCGAATACGCTCCTGACCTGACATCGATTACCGGCGGACGCGGTGCATTCGCCACTACTCCTTCCCATTATGAGGAGATGCCAAGCCACCTGGCGGAAAAGGTTATTGAGGAAGCGAAAGAGAGTAATTAAAAAAGCCTTGAGTGAAGAAATTTCCTATTCCTGCGCCATACTTACGATCAGCGACAAGGGTTCGGTCGGAGAACGTGAAGATACGAGCGGGGCGCTGCTTCGTGAAATGCTCTCTGAAGCAGGCTACAACGTGGTCCGATATCAGATTGTGCCCGACCGGGCCGATGATATCAAAAAAATGCTTATTGAATGGTCTGATGAAGACCCGACGGATCTTATCATTACGACCGGCGGCACCGGGGTCAGCCCTACGGATGTGACCACGGAGGCCACCCGAATGGTTCTTGAGAAGGAAATCCCCGGAATCAGCGAGATAATGCGGCAGGAAAGTTTCCAAAAGACGCCGCATGCCATGCTCTCACGAGGAATTGCAGGAATCAGGGGGAAAAGCCTTATCATCAATCTGCCGGGAAGCAGAAAGGCGGCACGCGAAAACCTCGAAGT
>DAOVSZ010000265.1 GCA_030627725.1 Desulfobulbaceae bacterium | reverse complement strand
CCGGATTTTCGAGCGAAGAGATGGTCGGTTCGCAGGACCAGTGGAAGGCCTTCTACCTGAAAAAGCGGCCGGTCATGGCCGATCTGGTTATAGACCGTGCTCCTGCCGAAACCATCACATCCTATTACGCGGACAAGTACAACAAATCCTCGCTGATAGAAGACGCGATCGAGGCGGAAGACTATTTTGAGTTTGGCGGGGGAGAGGAAGGCAAGTGGCTCTTTTTTAGCGCCGCACCATTAAAAGACAGTGACGGCACGATCATCGGCGCTATCGAAACCCTGCAGGACATCACCGAACGAAAACGCATGGAGGAGGAGATCCGCGCCAACCATGAGGTGCTGGAAGAACGGGTGGCGGAGCGCACGCAGCAGCTTAAAATGACTTACGAACAGCTTCTGCATGCGGAAAAACTCTCTGCCGTCGGAAAGCTGGCAGCCTCCATTGCCCATGAATTCGGCAACCCGATTATCGGCATTAAATACTTCCTCCAAGGCCTGAGAAAGTCTGTGGACCTGAACCAAACCGATTCTGAAATGCTCGAACTGGCAATCAAAGAATGCCAACGGGTCAAAAATCTCATCGTCAGTCTGCAAAACTTCAACCGGCCCACCACCGGCGTTGTCGAACCCATGGACCTTCACCAGGCCATTGAAGACATCCTTGTGTTCTGCAATAAAAAATTTGAAGACAAAAAAATTCAGGTCATCAAGAAGTTTGCCGCGTCCATGCCCCGTGTGCATGCCGTGCCGGACCAGATCAAACAGGTGATCCTGAACCTGGTCCAGAACGCTGAAGAGGCGATACCAGGAGAAAGCGGCACCATCACGATCATTACCCGTGCCACAGAAGACCACGCCATAATGCGCATCAAAGATTCCGGCAAGGGAATCAGCCCTGACGGGGCCTATCAGATCTTCGAACCATTCTATTCAACCAAAGAGGCGGTAGAGGGAACCGGGCTCGGGCTGTCCGTCAGCTACGGCATTATCAAACGGCACCGGGGAAACCTTGAGATTACCGACACATCGG
This sequence comes from Desulfobulbaceae bacterium, assembly GCA_030627725.1. GTDB lineage: Bacteria > Desulfobacterota > Desulfobulbia > Desulfobulbales > DAOVSZ01 > DAOVSZ01. The sequence goes on along the minus strand of DAOVSZ010000265.1, from coordinate 3,449 downwards.
ACAAAGGCACCACCTTTACCATGACACTTCCAATTGAAGCCGAAGAACGAAGAGAAACAGCGAACAGGGAATCTGAAGTTCTGGGGATATAACAATGACTTTTCGATTAAGAGCACTCATCTTTCTGGTGATTCTTACCGCACTCTGCCTGACCGGCTGTGCCGGCTCTGTCCGTCTTGACAAAGTCGATAAGGTGACCCTGTGCCGTGACGGCACGTGTTCCACGGTTGACCGGATAACGGAGATTCCTGCCCTGAAGGGCGCCTTGTTCCGTTTGTTGCAGGCAAACGAAGGTGAAAAATATACTATTTGCGCTTCGAAGCCTGAAACCCGGGAATGTGCCTCGAACGGTCTCACCCATTATGTTCAGGGAGGGCCCATTCCAGGTTTCGGGACCTTGACCGGGATGGAAATTGAAGAAGTCGGCTATGACCCTTCTGTAGATGCTATTGTTGCGGTGGTGGACCCTGATATCTACTTCATCGGCACCCCCTTACTCACCACCAGCCACAAAACCGTCCTCAAGGTCACAGAACCGAGGCAGATCTCCCTGGTTGACCAGGAGAGTTATACAAACTGGATGGCGGTAGGCAATCAGATCTTCAGCTTTAACATTGCTATTGACTATATCGACACCAGCCGCGGCATCCTCGGGGGCTGGTATGGCTGGGGAATGGCCGGGATCGGGTCCGGCGGCGGCAGCGGCTACGCCCTTATGACCTTTCCAAAAACCGGCGATGACAGCTGGTTTGCAGCAATCCAGGATGACGCGCCCCTCCTTGCGGCGCCGGTCACCCTGGCCCAGCAGGACCAGATCGCTCAAAAAGCAAAAGACACCGTTGCCGCCGGCCCGGGGACCACTGCTGAAGAGGCGGCTGAACATGCGGACAATCTCGCCCGAGAGCAGGAACGGGTAACCCTGGCCGAAAATGTCCTGGCCGAAGAAGCAAAAAGGGCTGAACGCAAACGTCAGGAGATTTCCAGACGAAAGGAGGAACTTGCCAAAAAAGAAGAGCTTGCCAGGGGAAAATCCCAGAAAGACGTAATCACGGCCCGGAAAATTGAAACAGAAAAAATACGCCGTCAACATGAGGCGCAACTCTTAAAGGAACAGCAGCTTCTGGAGCAGGAACGAAAACGGCTTGCAGAAGTCCGTGCCTTAGCCGAAACCAGGCGGCAGGAGCTTGAAAAATTACGCCAGGAACTCGAAGTGCAGCAGCAGGAGGCCCTCAGGTTAAAAGAAGAGCGCCTCCTGGCTGAACAGGAACAAATGCGGATCGAGGCCCAGAAGGCTACAGAACGTAAACGTCTTGAATCCATACGACAGGCAATTCACTTCGGGAAGTATCATGCCCTTGTTATCGGCATCAATTCCTACACCAGTCTCCCTGTCCTGAAGACAGCGGTCAACGATGCCACTGCGATTGCCGAACTCCTGCAAAAAAAATACAACTTTTCGACCACCCTCCTGGTCAACGCCTCGCGGGGAGACATCTTGAAATCCCTTTCCGGCTATAGAAAAAAATTAAGCAACGACGATAACCTCCTTATCTACTATGCCGGGCACGGCTGGCTCGACGAGGCGGCGGACGAAGGATACTGGCTACCGGCGGATGCGACCCTTGACGACCCTGTTGAATGGATTGCCAACACAACCATAACAACCACTCTCAAGGCCATGAACGCAAAGCATGTCATGGTGGTTGCAGATTCCTGCTATGCGGGAAAACTGATGCGCGGCATTCAGTTCCGTAAGAAAGAGGCCAGGGTACTGGAAAAACTGGCTGAAAAGAGAACACGGGTCGTGCTCTCTTCCGGCGGCCTTGAGCCCGTATCAGATGATGGATATGGGAAACATTCCGTTTTTGCGAGAGCCTTCATGAATGCCCTTGATGACAACAAGGCGATTCTTGACGGCACCCAACTCTTCGACCTGATAAGAAATCCTGTCATGGCCGCAGCGGAACAGACGCCGGAATATGCTGATATATACACTGCCGGGCATGAGGGAGGAGATTTTCTCTTTGTGCGGCGTGACAAATGATTTTGCTATCAACGGTCAGCACAGCTTACCGACCCCAATGTTTTTAGCTGGACGCTGAACGTTTAGAATTCACTTTCCGTGACGCACACCAACTCTATAAGACCACCAAATGGAGGCATAACATGCAGGTTTTAGTTTTGTATTATTCCAAGGGCAATAACACCAAAAAACTGGCAGAGGAAATTGTGAAGGGCGTTGCCGCAACAGGAGCGGAAGCGGTGCTGAAAAACACCGACGAGGTGAAGAAGGATGATTTCAGAAACGCTGCCGGAGTCATTGCAGGCTCACCCGTTTATTTCGGGGTCATGGCGGCACAGCTGAAAAAAGTTTTTGACGATTTTGTCAGCGTCCGCCGCGAAATGGAAAACAAGGTGGGCGCCGCCTTTGCCACCGGCAATCACCACACCGGCGGCAAGGAGACGACCATCTTCTCCATCATCCAGTGCATGATGATTTACGGAATGATTATTGTCGGCGACCCCATGGATGCATCCGGGCATTACGGTGTCGCCTGCTGTAAAGCGCCGGATGCAACCGCAGCGTCAGACGCCTTCAAACTGGGAAAACGGGTCGCTGAACTGTGCCTGAAACTGGAAGAATAACCATGCCCGCCCGGAGAGATCTCTCTCCTTAACCGCTTCACTCTCCTATGATCTCATAAAGGTTACCGTCAAAGTCGGTAACAAAGGAGAGAACCTTCTCCCCTTTTGGGACCAGGTTGACATGCAGGCCTGCATCCCGGCACCTTGCAAGAAACTGCTCTTTTCCATCTACTTCCAGACAATGATGCATAAATGATGGCGACTTGGCGGGAAACTCCTCCGGGATAAAGACCTCAATGCTTATTTCCTCATTTGCATAAAGGACTATCCTGCATTCGCAGGAAATATCAAAAAGCTGTTCCACCAGTGTCTTTTCCAGGATGCCGCTCTTTACTTCCGTAAGCCCCAGAATTACTTTATAGAAACGTTCAGCATTCTCTAGAGAACTGCACACGGCAGAGACGTGGGCCAGTTTCATAACAGATACCTCCAAGGGCTATGCTAGTGGGACGGCTTCATTTTCTGAAGCCGTCTCCATTTCAAATAACCATAGGTGGAAAGGATGAGATAGACAACAAAAAGGGTTGCCTCAGCCATCATGTCCTTCAAGGAAAAGCTTAGTATCCAGCCGACATTTGCCACCGACCAGACGACCCAGCATGACAATTTTTTCTGAATATTGAGTAACGTACCCATAATGCTTAAAAAGGTGAGTATCCATTCGAACATAGTAACCTCTTTTGGTGAATCAACCCCGGCGCCATTGAAAAAAATGTCTCTCAAGGAGTATTTCGTGGTTGATCAATTTTTTATACCGTCATTGGATGAGCGTTTTTTTGTGAAACTTCGGATGCGGCGCCAGT
>DAOVSZ010000255.1 GCA_030627725.1 Desulfobulbaceae bacterium | reverse complement strand
GCAGGGCAAAGGTGCGGAAGTTCTGCAGGCAGAATTTCCTCTCCTACCAGAGGATGCGGGAATGGCACGATATCCATGAACAGATACGTTCCGTCTTCAGGGAGGAAGGCGGGTTCTCGTTCAACCGTAAGGAGGCAGGCTATGATGCGGTGCATCAGGCAATCTTGAGCGGAAGTCTCAGAAATATCGGGTTGAAAAAGGCAAAAAATATCTATCAGGGCGGTCAGGGCAAGGAGATGGTGGTTTTTCCCGGCTCAGGGCAATATAACAGGGCCGGGCAGTGGATCATGGCGGCGGAACTTGTGGAGACCACAAAGCTTTACGCCCGTACGGTCTCTTCCATCAAACAGGAGTGGATTGAGCCATTGGCCCGCGGGTTGTGCCGGTCTTCGTACTCTTCTCCCCACTGGGAGAAAAAACGGGGGCAGGTGGTTGCCGTGGAAAAGGTGACTCTCTTCGGCCTTGTGATCGTGGCCGGGCGTAAGGTCAACTTTGGCCGTATCCGACCGGATGAGGTCCGGGAGATATTTGTCCAGTCGGCCCTGGTGGAGGATGAACTTGGCGGGCGTTATGATTTTATGGACCACAACAGAAGAGTGATCGGTGAACTGCATGAGATGGAAAATCGGACCAGACGACGTGACATTCTGGTGGACGATACACTTCTTTATCAGTTCTATGATTCACGCCTGGATCAGGGTGTCTGTGACCGCGGGAGATTGAACCGGATGCTCAAAAAAAGGGGAGGGGGCAATTCCTTAAAGATGGGTCGGGAGGATATCTTATTGGAGCTGCCGGACGCAGGAGAACTCGCGGCCTTTCCGAGAGAGATTGAGGCAGGAGACTTTTCCTTCAAAGTACAATATCGGTTCTCTCCGGGCAGCGAGGATGACGGCATGAGTGTTTTTATCCCTGCCCGCCTGTTGCCCCAGGTTCCGGAGACCCCGTTTGAGTGGCTTGCGCCCGGCATGCTTTTAGAGAAGATCGTTTTTCTGCTCAAGGGGTTGCCAAAGAATCTGCGGCGGCATCTGATCCCTGTACAGCAGACCGCCGAGGAGTTGCGGCATGATTTTTCTCCCGGGAGTGGATCTCTCCTCTATGCGCTGGAACAGGCTATCTACCATCGATTCCGGATCAAGGTGGCCAGAAAACTGTGGCCCCTTGACAAGCTTCCGGAGCATCTCAAGATGCGTTTCTGCCTTGTGGTGAAAGATAAGGTTATCCGGTCCGGAAGAGATTTAGTCAAGCTTTCCGCCGGGTCCGTGTCCCTGTCGGATGATGATGTTGTGGCGCAGCTTAAAAAAAAGTGGGAGCGGGAACACATCATCAGCTGGGATTTTGACGGTCTTCCCGAGAAGATTCCAGTGTTGGGGGCGAATGCAAGATTGACCGGCTTTGCGTATCCTGCGGTGGAAGATGAAGGCAGGGGAGGGGTGAGCTTGAGGCTCTCTACGGACAGCGTGGAAAGCAGGAGAAAGACACGGAAGGGGATGGTGGCCCTGTATATGCAGCATTTCCGTAACATACGGAAAACATTAAAAAAGGACTTTGCGCTTCCCACGTCCTCATGGGCACTGTGCGAGGGCTTTCCTTCTCATGCCCAGCTGAATAAAGACATCCTGATGTATATCCTGGCAACGGTTTTTGAGACCGGCGACGGCGCCATCCCGTCGGAAGAGACTTTTTCAAGAAGACTCGCCAGGGTAAAGGAGGATGGACTGTATGTCCTTGGAAAGAAGGTCCTGGAGCAGATTGTCAATGCCCTTCACGAGCGGCGAGAGACCCTGGACCTGATTGCACGGAGCGAGGCAAAGGCGGGGCGCGCTGCCCAAACAGTGAATATCTTTGATACGTTTCGTGCTCATGTTCAGGAGATCCTCCCTTTGGATTTTCTGGATTATTATGAAAGTGATGACCTGTTGGAAGCGCCGCGGTATTTCAAGGCGCTCAAAATTCGAATTGAGCGCTGGGTGCTGTCACCTGCCAAGGATGCGGAAAAGGCGGCCCGGCTTGCTCCGTTTGAAGCCCGTCTGCAAGGGTGTCTGAAAGAGGAGGCGCTGTCTCCGGAGCGGCAAAGGCTCATCAAAGAGTACCGGCAGATGCTGGAAGAGTTCAAGGTCTCCCTCTTTGCCCAGGAACTGAAGACCAGGTTCCCTGTGTCTGCCAAACGGCTTGAAAAGAAATGGCAGGAACTGGAGGGGTTCGGATAGCTGCCTTTCACTTGTACCTTTTCAGCGTGATGGCTGAAAGTTTGCAAAACCACCGACCTGTAACTGTTCAGCAGTGCTTCAGATGTGCACAAGCAGGCCGACGAGCTATAGTTGGCTATGCGAGAAGGCCTGATCGTGTGCAGATGGAGTGCTGCTGAACAGTTACTTTCACTTTTCATTTTTCACGCAATATTTTGGAAGAAATTAACAGGAAAAAAAAGTATAATAGTTACTAGGTAAAAAACAAAAAAATCCTCTTCACCTTCTCTGTGACTGATACCATACATGTCAACCGCCTTACTCTCTGAAAATCTTGCCACGTTAGCGCCAATCTTTAATGCCGTTCAGACCGGTGTTATCCTTGTAAACAGCGACTATCGGATCATTCTGATGAACAGCCTTGCCGAGGAGATGCTCGGCAAGGACCTTGCGAGCATTGGCGACTCCCAAAAATGCTATGAACTGTTTGCCGATGAAGACGGGCCCTGCGACCATTGCCCGCGTGAAAATCTCGAGACTGCCTGCCCGCCGCCGAAATCCGTTGCCTTTAAGAAGGGTGACGGGACGGATGTCCTGATCAAGGTCCATTATCATTCCATCCAGGACTCTTGCCTGCTGACCCTTTTTAATGTGACCAAGGAAGTGACTCTTCTCAGGAAGATTGATCTGTCTCGAAAGGAGTTGCAGGCCAAAAATATTCTTCTGGAGCGGAGCAAGAATAAAACAGGCAGGGAGAACGAATTTCTGCAGCAGTTGATCGACTCCCTGCCGGACGCCTTGATGGCTGTTGACAAAAATTTGAACGCGCTGAACAAGAACGCGGCCGTTGCTGAAATATTTCCGAAAGGGTCGGGTGAGACCTGTTATGAACTGATCGGCAATGATTTTCCCTGTGATCCCTGTCCTGCTGAACATGGTTTTGCAAGCGACAAGGAGTTGAAAAAGATCCATGACGTTGGAGGAAAGTTTTATACCGAGATCATTGCCCAGTCTCCCAAGGAGGGTGGCGGGCTGCTCCTGTTCAGAGATACCACCCGGCAGATTGGTTTGATTGGACAGATCAGGGAGCAGCAGGAATCGATTACCCGCCAGAACAACATCCTTTCAGGACTGGTCAATTTCGGCGCCCGTATGCAGAAGGAGACAGAGGCCTCCGGGGTCGTGGATTTTTTTCTGGATCTTTTCCTGCCGGTGATCAATTCAACCTCATGTGCCATTCTGGTTGATGACATACGGCCGGGAAAACTCTGGCTTATCCTGAAGCGTGGAGTAGATGAAGAGTACATGAAATGGCTCTCAAGAGGCTATTTTTCCAGGGATTTTCAGACCGGGAAGGTAGACTCCCTGCAGGATGAGTTTCTGCCCTGGGAAGAGTGCACGCAGGTTCGGCTCTTAGGCGGTGATGGAAGTCGCGTCGGTCTTATCCTCTTTGAGGGGGGATATGAAAAAGGCGAGAATGATCTGGACCTGGTAAAACTGTTTTCAGAGCCGATGGGGGCCTATCTTCATAACAGGCTTCTGCTCAAAAAACTTGAAGAAAAGGCGAATACGGACGCCCTTACCGGCCTGTATAACCGTGGTTATCTTGATCGTGTCCTGGAAGAAGAGGTGGAGAAGTTCCAAAGTTATAGTATCAACTTTGCCTTGGTAGTGGCGGATGTCAACCGCCTGAAAATGGCAAACGATGTTTACGGCCATGAGGCGGGTGACAAGCTTATCATGACAGTCAGTGATCTCTTGCGTGATACTGTCCGGGAAACTGATATTGTGGCCCGGGTAGGCGGTGATGAATTTCTGATCCTGCTGACCAATTCTAATGCCGAGAATGCGCAAGCTTTTATCAAGCGTCTTAAGAACCATGTTTTTAACGAGGTTTTTATGGATGTCGGCGATAATGAGAAATTTCCCGTCATGATCAGCCTCGGCGCTGCTGGAACCGATACGCATGCCCCTGGAGATCTTGCCAAGGAAGCGGATAAACAGATGTATGCGGACAAAGAAGAGTACTATAAGACGCAAAAAAGGTATCGCTAGACGAACCATTATTGATTTTGCAGAGAATATACATTAATATGCTTTCTGAGGATTTTTATGGTTTCGTTTGGAGAAAAAAATGGGAAAAGACATATCTGAAGTCGATAAGATATTGGCGTCTCTTGTCGATGTCACAGATTCGTTGCTGAGAGGCGACTATAACAGAGCAGAGACGGAAAAGATTGATCCGGAAGGACTCTTGTCCACACTGACGCAGAAGATCAACACCATGGTCGTGAACCTGAAGACCGTGCAGTCCCCCCTTGCAAGCGCCGGCGAACAGGCTCCCAATGTTGTCATGAGCGCCCAGGATGTGGTTGAGTTGATGCGTAAGACCGCAGGCGATGTTCTTGATAAGTCCGACAGGTTAATGCTTCTGGGCGGTGAAATGGAAAGCTATTT
>DAOVSZ010000193.1 GCA_030627725.1 Desulfobulbaceae bacterium | reverse complement strand
CATTGAGGATTGCTGACAGGGTAACGTTCGTCAGGCTGCTTAGTGTATAATAATATACTAATAAATAACCATCCTTGAATAAAAATACAAGGATGGTTATTCGTGAGATTTGGTTTTTGTTTTTGGAAAGGAAGAGGAAAAATACAATCAGTCCCCGGCAGCTTGAATAGGCCGATACCTATCAGTTCCCGGCCTGACGAGTTTGAGCAGGCTTTGCCGAGGATGAATGGATGGAGCAGAATTCCCGCAGCATGTCTTTGCGGGCCTTAAGGTCCATGCGGAAGTAAAAGGGGCTGAGCATCAGTATCTGTAAGGCTTCTCTGGATGACATATCGGCGCCCTCCCTGTACAGTTTTTTTTGTCAAGTTCCCTTACTATCACTGTAATGACGCGGGAGATAAATGCCAGTGCCGGTTGTCACGGATATTTTGTGATCTATGCCCCTTTTGCAGAACAATCAGAACGGCACATCATCCCCCATAACCGGCTCAGGAATGGGCGGTTGGTCATCAGACTGCATGCTTCCGGAACTTTCTGCTCCCCGCGGGGAAAGCATCTTCATTTCCCGGGCGACAATTTCAGTCGTGTATCGAGTGGCCCCGTCTTTCCCTTCCCATTTTCTTGTCTGCAACCTCCCCTCAATATAGACCTTGGATCCTTTGGAGAGATACTCTCCACAGATCTCACCAAGACGGTCCCAGGCAACAATATTATGCCACTCAGTCCTCTCACCTTTTGATCCGTCCTGGTTTTTCCAGTTTTCCGTGGTTGCTATCCGAAAAGAGGCGACTGCGGTTCCGTTCTGTGAATAGCGGACTTCCGGATCGGCTCCCAGGTTTCCGATGAGGATGGCTTTATTGATCATAGGTCTCTCCTTGAAGTTTTGATTTTTTTGCTCTTGGAAATTTTATGTATAATAATTGGAGATACGATTTCTTGCACGTACCTTTTTTTTGAGGCGGAGGAAAAATGAAAGAAACATGGCTTGCTCTGGTACTCAGAGGAGTTTATAATAAATTTTTGGTAACTTCAGGTGGAGCAACAAAGGTGGCCTAAACTCCATCCCGTAACTGTTCAGCAGTGCCCGAGATGTTCGTAAGCAGGCCGCCCGGCTATACATCGGTATGCTGGAAGGCCTGATCGCGGGCAGATTGGGTGCTGCTGAACAGTTACCTAAATTTTTTCTTTGATTTGTCGGAGTTAGGCGCTGTTTTATGAATATTCAAGATGCACAGGAGGTCTGGAAGAAGATCCAGTCAGGCGATCATGCAGAATCCGACCCTGGATTTTTTACGGACTCAATTGCCGATTCGTTCATGGATTCATATAGTTCCGGAGAGCAGCCGGACCTGGCTTATATTGATCTGCTCTGCGAACTTGCCGCCGGGTCTGACAATAGTCTTTCCGATGCTGCAATGTGGTCTCTGTATAACCGGATTGTCGAGCCTCTGTGTGATGAATTTACCAGCCGTGGGGTAAGGGTCTGCAATGAGGTTCTGCTCTCTATCCTTGTCTTTATCCGGAAGGCGCCGACTGGACGGAAGATGAACGCGTTGCTTGACGAACAGGGTTTTGTGACCAATGAATCCTTTCTTATCCGTTTCAGGCGGCTTCTTACGCGTCCTTCCCTGGATGCTTCGTTTGTGGCCGGCGTAAAAAAAATTATCATTCTGTCGCGAATAACCATCGGTTCGGATATCGCGATCACAGGCGTGATGGTTCATCGGCTTCGACAGAGTTTCTCTCAGGCGGAGCTTGTTCTGATCGGGCCGAGACATATGAAGGAGGTCTTTGAAGGAGTGCCCGGGGTACGGTGTATTGAAGTTTTGTACAAAAGACATGGCAATCTCTTTGAGCGGGTGATAATGTGGCCGGCACTCTTTTCGCTTGTACAGAAAGAAAAGAAGGGACTTTCTCCGGGAGAACTGCTGCTTTTTGATCCGGATACCCGAATGACACAGCTGGGGCTTCTGCCGTTGGTTGACGAGGAGTATACCTGTTATTGTAATACGCGAAACGATTACCCGGAAGCGCCTGAGATGTCCTTGCCGGCCCTCGTCAACAGGTGGCTTGACGGTCTGCTGCCGGAGAAATCCATGCAGTATCCTGCGGTCGCCTTCAGTGAGGCGAAGAGCCGCAATGCTTCGCTTTTCTGCAATCGGCTCAAGAAAAATGGTTCGTTTGTCATTACTGTAAACCTTGGTGTCGGCAGAAACGACGAGAAGAGGATTTCAGGGTCTTTTGAAGAAAAGTTGATTTCCGGTCTGTTGCAGGAGGAGAATACGATTGTCCTCCTTGATTCCGGCAGCAGCCCCAGCGGCAGGAGGCGGGCTGATTCTCTTCTCGGCATTGTCGGAACAGAAGGCGTACAGACGGATTTCGTGTACGAAAAGGAACTTCCTGAAAAAGAGATCTCATTCTCGCACGGGGTTGTCGGCTTTAAAGGCTCCATCGGCGCGATCGGTTCGCTGATCGGCGAATCCGACGCTTTTTTCGGGTACGACTCATGCTGTCAGCACCTGGCATGCGCGACTGAGACCCCCTCGGTTGTTGTCTTTGCCGGAGCCCCGAACCAGCGGTTCAGATATCGGTGGAGACCTCATAATGCAAAGGATACGACTCGGGTGATTCATGTTGACAGGAGGCCTGAGGAAAGTGAGAAAAAAATTATAAAGTTGGTCGAAAGGGTAGTTGAAGAGATAGATAAGATAAGAAAAGGAGAAGGACCTTGGTCGAAGTAAAGGCTGATGCGTTACGTGCCGCGGTTTCGCGATTTTCCTCAGCACGGGTACTGGTAATAGGAGATATTATTGTTGACCAGTTTATCTGGGGCTCCGTATCCAGGATTTCGCCGGAAGCGCCTGTGCCGGTTGTGAATGTCACTCAGGAAAACCTGCTCCTGGGCGGGGCGGCGAATGTTCTGCGTAATCTTTATAGTCTGGGCGCACAGGCGACTCTCTGCGGTGTTGTCGGTGATGATACCATGGGGGAAAAGTTGCTCGATCTCTTACGTCAGCTTCACTCTCCCGTCAATGGTGTCTTCAAGGTGGCCGACAGGCCGACTATGGTAAAAACACGTGTGGTTGCCCAGGGGCAACAGGTGGTCCGGTATGACAGGGAGAGGACGGAGGCTTTTTCTTCAGAATTGACGGAACAGATAGGGGCGTTTATCGAATCCTGTCTTCCTGACCATGATATTGTCGTTGTGTCGGATTATGCCAAGGGGATGGTCAGTCCTCTGTTGATGGAATCCTTGAAACAACATGTGAAAGAGAAAAATATTCCGTTCATTGTTGATCCGAAACCGGAAAACAGCAGCTGTTATGTCGGCGCCACCCTGATCACGCCGAACAATCATGAGGCTGAGATAATGTCCGGGATTAAGATTGTTGACGATGAAAGCCTGTGTAAGGCCGGCGGGAAAATACTCAAAGATCTGTCCGGGGTTGCGATTCTTGTGACGCGGGGTGAGGCCGGCATGGCGCTCCTTGGCAATGACGGATCATATGTTTTGATACCGACCGTGGCCAGAGAGGTCTACGACGTGACAGGCGCTGGAGATACGGTATGCGCGGCTCTTGCGCTTGGTATCGCTGTCGGCCTGTCCTACTATGAAGCTGCGGTGCTTGCTAATTTCGCTGCCGGTATTGTTGTCGGCAAGGTAGGAACAGCTGCGGCTACCGCAGAGGAGTTATTGGGAGTTATTCGATGAAAAATTTATTGAGCATGACGGCCTTTGGCCGGGGTGACTATGTTGAGGGCGCGCGGTCGTGGACAGTGGAGATCCGTTCCGTCAATCATCGTTACTGTGATATAAGTGTGAAGATGCCTCGGAAATACATGGTGTTGGAAGAGAGGATCAAAAAGAAGATCGCAGAGTATTATAACCGAGGCCGGATCGAGGTCCTGATGAGCCTCTCCGGGGACCTGTCCGAGGGGCAGACGCTTGAGGCGAATCTGCCGCTGGCGCGTGAATATTATCAATGTCTTCAGGCGATCCGGAAGGACCTTTCACTCCCGGAGTCCTCTGACCTTGCCCTGATTGTTGCCAACAGGGATGTCATTACGGCAGTTGAACAGGAAGAGGACATGGAGGCCATCTGGTCCGCAGTTGAAAAGGCGCTGGAGGAGGCGCTTCAAAACGGAATGCAGATGCGGCGGAATGAGGGAGAGAGCCTGAAGAAGGATATGAAGGAAAGGCTTTCCGAGTTCTCGAAGATTGTGGCTGCTATTGAGACGTCTGTACCGGACCTTGTGCTGAAGAAAGAGGCTTCCTTGAAGGAGCGTCTTGAAAATCTTCTTGCCGGTGTGGACCTGGATCCGGTCAGGCTTGCCCAGGAAGTTGCAATTATTGCAGACAAGTCTGATATCACAGAGGAAATTGTCCGTCTGCTGAGTCATATTCAGCAGTTTGGCAATTTTCTTGAACTCGGTGAGCCGGTCGGCAGACGGCTGGATTTCCTCCTGCAGGAATTTTTGCGCGAGGTGAACACTATGGCATCAAAGATTGCCGATCCCGTAGTCACCCACCAGACTGTCACCTTGAAAAATGAGGTGGAAAAGATCAGGGAACAGGTTCAGAATCTGGAATAGGAGCGGAAAATGGATCATAGAATGATAAATATCGGCTTTGGCAACATGGTCGTGGCCGGAAGAATAGTTGCCGTTGTTCATCCTAAATCATCACCCATGAAGAAATTACGGGATGAGGCACGGGTAAGTAAGACGCTGATTGATGTTACTGAAGGCAGGCGGACGAGGTCTATTATTATCCTGGACAGTAATCATGTCCTTCTCTCCGCTGTTCAGCCGGAGACCATTCTGCAGCGTTACGTCCCAGGTACTGTGCAACAAAGTCAGGAGGAGGGGCCGTCACGTTGAACCGAGGAAGTCTTTTTATAATTTCCGCGCCCTCCGGCACAGGCAAGTCGACCATCATGAAAGAGACGATGGCTCTGGTCTCGGGTATCTCCTTTTCCATCTCGCATACAACGAGAAAACCCAGGCAGGGCGAGGTTGACGGGGTTGACTATCATTTTGTCGATCGCGACACGTTTTGTATGATGAGAGACAAAGGCGCCTTTCTGGTGCACGCTGAGGTCCATGAGAATTTTTACGGTACAAGCAAAGAGACAATCGAGAAATTTCTCGACCAGGGGCAGGACATTATTCTGGACATTGATGTGCAGGGAGCGCATCAAATCCGGGAGTCGGCCGGGGTGTCCGCCTCCTTTATTTTTATTGTGCCGCCTTCCTGGGAGGAGCTTCAAAGGCGACTGACCGACAGAGGGACGGATTCGGCAGAGACCATAGCGCTCAGGCTTGGGAACGCACAGCGCGAGATGGCGTCTGTTGATCAGTTTGATTATGTAATCGTAAACGATGAAGTAGCCCGGGCAGCAGATACGCTGCGCGCTATAATTATTGCCAGGCGAAGCGCCTCCAGGCGCCTGGCGACCGGTGAACTACTTTCGCTCTCAGGCCTTAGATCGTGAATTGGCAGCTTCAACCCGTGATCAGTTACTTGGATTCTCAAGGCTGAATTTACAATAAATCGTTCTTCTACTTCCGCGCCTTCTTCTTCCTTCGGGAGCCGTAGAGGAGGCCAGAAGCCGCCCGGACGGGCCTCCGGGAAATCTCGACCGCGGCAGCCTGCTTTTCCCAAAAAAACCTCTCGCTCGGAAGACCAGTTGACTGATGCGGTCTGGGGAAT
>DAOVSZ010000159.1 GCA_030627725.1 Desulfobulbaceae bacterium | reverse complement strand
GTGATGAATGTTTGCTGGTCTCAGCCCCGTCGCCCCCCCTCCCTATTGTCTCCTGGATAAGACGCTGCATCACTGCCTGACCGATCCAGACCGAGCCCGACATGACTACCTGAATCGCTTGCGCAAGGCGGGCAGGGGAGATGTAGGTGTTTGCATAACCGACAATGCCGATCTTCAGAAACTCAAGACCTTCATCTTCATCCGGACGGTCGGTAAAGAGAAAGATTTTGCATTTTGGCGCGGTTCGGTGAAGATCGGAAGTTGTCTCTTTGTCAACCATGGAACGATGCAGGAGGAGAAGGTCAATTTCCTTTTCAGCAAGAATGGATGTCAGCTCGGAAACCGTTCTCGCATGAAGTGTCGGCCTTTTGCCGAGCAGGTCCTGCCAGCGTGCCCTGACATTCTCGTTTATACTGCAAAGCAGAATAGCCATTTTATCTTTCCCGTAACGCCATATATTTTGCTCGCAGAACAGGCTTTAACAGATAAGAGAGAATCGTCTTCTTGCCGGTCAGGATATCAATCGAGGCAACCATGCCGGGAATAATGGGCAGGGGATTTGCCTCAGACCCGAGATAATTCTTCTCGGTCCGCAATCGAGCCAGATAGAAGCTGTTTCCCTGCTCATCCGTAATACTGTCCGCGCTTATATGTTCAAGCCGTGCATCAAGGCCGCCGTAAATGGTAAAGTCGTAGGCAGTAAATTTGACCATTGCCTCCTGGTCCGGGCGTAGAAAAGCGATGTCGGACGGCTTTATTCGTGCCTCGACAAGCAGGGTGTCCTCCAAAGGAACAATCTCAATGAGGTCCATTCCCGGTTGGATAACGCCTCCCAATGTATTGACCAGAATCTGATTGATGGTGCCTTTCACCGGAGAACGGACAGCCGTTCTTTTCAAGCGGTCCTCGAGAGCTACTGAAGATGCTGAGAATTCTTCCAGCTTGGCGAGGACATCGTTTAACTCACCTTTGGCCTTGTTGTGAAAGACCAGTTTCTCCTCCCGCATGGCAATTCGAGCTTCCTGGAGCTTTGAGTTCGCCTTAGGTAGTGCAAGTTCTATCGAATCGATCTTCCCCCGCATCTCACTTGCCTGACGCTCGAGGCGGAGCATCTCAACTTCAGACACTGCCCCTTCACTGACAAGCGGCCTGGTCATGGCAAGTTCTTTCTGGATAAGCATATAGGTACGGTTAAACTCAACAAGCTTCCCCCGCATCTCTTTGATTTCCTGGCTCCGCTGGTTGATCTGTTCCTTCAGGATCTTGAGCGTCGTCTCAAGCTCTTTTTTTCTCGACTCAAAATGCTCTTTCTCGCGTATGCCGACCTTCGGGCTTTCCTCTGCCACCTCTTTTGGGACTTGAAATTCAGTGCCATCGGCCTCGGCTTTCAGGCGGGCTGCCTTTGCCTTGTGTGCAAGATATCGCTGCCGATTTTCTTGAAAAGAAGCTGTAAAGCGGGTCTCGTCTATCCTCAAAAGAAGCTGGCCCTTTTTTACCATGTTTCCAACTTCAACAAGTATTTCAGAGAGAATCCCGCCTTCAAGGTTCTGGACAACCTGAATATGGCCTGAAGGAATGACCTTGCCGTCGCCACGGGTTACTTCCTCAATCTCAGAGAAAGAAGCCCAGACTATGAAACAGATAAAGAGAACCAGGAGGAGCCATAAAATAGCCCTTCCACCCCTGGGAGTCTGCGCCAGTATGGTGGCACGGATGTCCGTTGAGAGATCAACATCAGCGGCAGGCATTCTGCGGAAAATGTCTGCCGGTTTCTGTTTTTCAGGAACCGGTTCCTGTTTTTCAGGTAATGGTTGTTTTTTCTCCGACAACGTATCTCTCCCGCTTATAAGTTCAACTGTCCGCTCTTTAAAGCCTCGAGGACAGATTCCCGAGATCCATCTGCAATGATAATACCGTTGTCTATAACAACAACACGGTCAACCAGTTCAAGCAATGAGGCGCGATGAGTGATCAGTATCAAGGTTTTTCCTGGTAGAATATTGAGAAGTTTCGCTTTGATTCTGGATTCGGTACGATTGTCCATTGAACTGGTTGGTTCATCCAACAGCAGTACCGGAGGGTCTAGAAGGATTGAGCGGGCCAGGGCCACACTCTGTCGTTGTCCGCCGGACAGGCTGCGCCCCTGTTCGCCAACCTCCATGTCAAAGCCCATGGTCATTTTTTTTACGATCTCGGACACACCGGCAAGATCCGCCGCCCGCAGAATCGTATTGTCATCAACATCATGGGCTCCAAGGATGATGTTGTCTCGGATGCTCCCTCTGAACAGGGTGACGTCCTGAGAGACATAGCCGATGGATTTACGGAGTTCAGCCGGGTCTATCTGTCTGATGTCCGTGTCGTCAATACTTATCATGCCGCTTGACTGTTCATACAGTCCGAGGATCAGCTTGCCAAGGGTGGTCTTGCCGGATCCAATGGGGCCGATAATCGCGACTCTTTCTCCAGCGGCAACTTTCAATGAAATATTATTCAGTGTCTCAGTTCCCTGGCCAGGATAGGAAAAAGTCACCTGTTTGAGTTCAATAGCGCCTTCGAATTGGGTCCGGTGCAAAAACGGCTTGCCCGGCGGTCGTTCGACCGGCAGCTTCATAATGTCGTTTAATGTCCCCAGGGCCATCTTTGCTCGATGAAAACGTGTAATCAGTCCGATCACCTGCGTCATGGGCGCAATTGCCTGACGTGAAAGAATCATCAGCGCTATCAGCCCTCCCATAGAGAGTTCTCCCACTGATATCTTGTACACACCGCCAATGACGAGAGCGACAACAGCAATATTTTGTATGAGGTTTGCAACGTTTGTGACGGATGATGACAGAAAACGTGCTTTAGCGCTCCATTTGGCGATATAGCTGACTGCCTCTTCCCAGGCCCGCTGGATCTGGCTCTCCGCTCCGAGCATCTTGATCGTCTCAAGACCGGTCAGGCCTTCCACGAGAATGGCATTTTTTTGCGCAGACGCCTGGAATGAT
Organism: Desulfobulbaceae bacterium; assembly: GCA_030627725.1. GTDB lineage: Bacteria > Desulfobacterota > Desulfobulbia > Desulfobulbales > DAOVSZ01 > DAOVSZ01. The sequence continues at coordinate 3,473 of DAOVSZ010000159.1, read as the reverse complement.
TTCTCAACCGCTTTTTTAAGCGGGATTTGAATGCACAAGGTGAAGAGAAGCAGCAGTACGATGGCAACAACCAGAATCAGGACCAGATTCCCGGCAATATACCAGACTGCAAAAAGTCCTAAGGCGACGAAAGGGAGATCGACGATGGCTGTGATGGAAAACGAGGTAATGAAATCACGGATTTCTTCAAACTGCTGCAGGTTTTTTGAAAAAGAACCAACCGATTGGGGGCGGACTTCCATACGCAGTCCGAGAACCTTTTCAAGAAGAGATGCGGAGATCAACAGGTTGGCTTTTTTCCCGGCCTCATCGACAAAGTATCCGCGTAATCCTCGCAAGAGAAGTAGAAAGAAGTAAATTATAGTAATGCCGATAGCAAGGACCCAGAGGGTTTCAAAGGCGCTGTTGGGAATGACTCGGTCATAGACGTTGAGAATGAAAAAGGGGCTTGCCAGGCCAAAAACATTGATCAGAAAAGAGGCGAAAAGCACATCTCGATAGATGCGCCATGAGGAAAAGATCGTCCCCCAGAACCAGTTTTTTGTTGAACGGGAGGCAAGCTCTTCTATTTTTTGGCCGGTAGCTTGAAATTTAGGCCTGACAAAGAGTGTATAACCTGTATAAATTTCTTCAAGCTCTTCAAGAGAAATCTCTTTTTCCCCCATTTCCGACTCAGGAAGCAGAATTTTGAGTCTCTTGCTCGCAGAATCTGTTTGAACAAGAACACACGCCTTGTAATCTTTCAGAAGGAGTATGGCTGGAAGCTCAAGGTTGGTCATCTGTGACAATGGCCTTTTCAAAAGGCGTGAAGAGAGCCCGACTCTCCCGGCAGCACGGGGGAAAAGCTCAACGGTACGGCGGTTATGAGCTATTAGCAGTCGCTTTTTCAGCCCGTGACGGGAAACAGACCGGCCATGCAGTTTTGCAATCAGTAAGAGGCTGTCGAGAAGGGCATCGTAATGGGAATCAGTATTATCAACTGTTTTCCATTCTGTCGGAGAGGTGGTTTTCGCGTTAAGCATTGTTTGTGTAACTGTTTCGAGAAGAATAGAGAAAAGCTGATGGTTATCAGCTTGGATACGTCACCTTTTGCCTGTAATGATTTGATATGTTTATAATAGTGAAATCAGATCAAGAAGTCCAATAATTTACATCCCGGACAGTTAGGAAAAAATACGTATGTTTGCAGGATGCAATCAGTTTTGACCATTATTTTGTGATGTTAGAGTAATTTGCTTGCTTTTTGCGCCGGAAAATTAAAACATATTAATGTGATTTTAATTAATTAGGACATTTCTGATTTGCAGGGATGTAACCAGCGCGTTTTCATCCTGGAGAAAAACTCTGGATGGAAACTAGCTCAGCCGGAATGGGGAGTAGTGATATGCTGTATGTTGAAAGGGACCGGGACGGGAATATCATCGGTCTTCGCTATAGTTCTGATGAAAAGGCCACGGAAAAGAAATCCATAATGGATGAAGAGATCCTTGAGTTTCTGGATAAAAACGTAGACGCTGACCCCTGGGTGCAGCTGCTGTCTTTGTCGGATATTGGTATCATACGTATTCTGGAAGACCTCATAGACCTCTTGATACGAAAAAACGTTATCCTTCTGACCGACCTGCCTGAAGAAGCACAGGATAAGATCCGGGAACGTAAACGTGTCCGTAAAAAAATAACCGACCATACGATTATGGTTGATGATATACTGTAAAAGCTGAAAAACGGTTGACAGTTTACGGTTTACAGTTGCCAGGAAAATATAAGAAGTTATCGTAAACCGTCAACTGTAAACCTCTCCACAATTCACAAAAGAGCGTTTAGCTAGAAAAGTTAACATTATTTAGCACGTGGGAAGGTGGAAGTTATTACCCCTCTATCTCTTTCGGCCTTTCAATAAAATACCCCTGTACCGCATCAAGATTCATCTCTTTGAGTATCTCCCACTGCTTTTCAGTTTCTATTCCTTCAGCGATAACAGCGATGTCAAGGCTGTGGGCTACGCTGCAAAGCGTGCTTATAAAGAAACGGCTGTCGTTCTCTTCTTCTTTCAGTTCGCTGGTGTATGCCCTGTCAATCTTGACATAATCAGGTCGTAGAGACTGAAGATATCCAAGATTTGAAAAGCTCTGGCCGTAATGGTCAAGCCCGACACCCTGATTCAATTCTCGCACCATTGCGCTGAACTCTTTGACCCTGTCCAGGTCCTGCAGGGCGCTGAATTCCGGGAATTCAAAAATGATACGCGGCGTTGTGTCCGCAAGATCGCTCAGGCTGGCTTGTATCCATTGTATAAAAGAATCATCTCTCAGTGAGGTCGGAGAGAGGTTGACTGCAAACGTATTAATCTCATGCTCAGCCAGGATGAATGCAAAGAGTTTTTCAAGAACCATTCTGTCAAGCGATGAGACAAGTTTCAGACGTTCGGCAAAAGGCAAAAAGACGCCGGCGGTTACCAGCTTGCCATCCTCCTGAACGATACGAGAGAACACCTCCAGGTGCAGAAGTTCACTCTTGTCTTCAGTTTTTACAACGGACTGCCCGAAAAGAATCAATTGCTGTTTTTCCAAAGCATGGTCAATGGCGGCCTTCCACTGTTGTTCGCCAAGGGGCGTGTCATCACTGTCTTCCGAAATGGTACGGATTTTCCAGGTGTTTGGTCCTGCCTGCTGAGCAGAGCGCAGCGCAAGGTCGGCTTCAGACAAGAGCCGCTCAAAAGTAACGGAAAAATCAAACGTTGCAGCCCCAACATGACAGATATTATCTGAAATTGTAAGCTGTTCAGCTGTAAGTCTGCAGATATTATTTGTTATTGTGGCAGCGATATGCTCGGCATCCCATGCCGAGGCATCCGGGAGAAAAATTCCGAAGTCGCCTCCTGTTAGACGGGCCAAGGCACAGGAGGCGACCTGGGTTGTCGCCTCCTGGATCGACTTCGTTACTTTTTTCAGCAATGCGTCACCAGCCTGAAACCCCTTTTGCTGGTTGAGTTCCTGGAGGTTGTGTATTTGAACAAGGAGAACGACCCCTTTGATGTCGGTTTCACTGCTTTCGAGATGGGAGTTGATTTGAATTCCGAAGTAACGGCGATTACCAAGACCGGTCAAAGAGTCACGATACACATCCTTCCGCAGCCGTTCAGCGATGCCGACCTGCTCTTCAAACATCTCTTTCACCTTGTACGTCATACGGTTCATGGCCTCTACAACACGTCGGAGCTCCTTGGTTCGAGGAAGTTGTTCCTGAATCTCATACTGCTTCCGGCAGAGGGCGTCTGCCTGGCTTTCAACTCGGTCCAAGGGTTTGAGAAGAATCCTTAAGCCAAGACTGCCGATAATCGTCACAAAAACACCAGTTACCACAAACCAGAGAGACATACGGACAGCGGCTTCCCAGAGCGCCTTATAGGCATAACCAGGATGACTTGTCACTCTTATTGTTCCGGCCTGATGCCAGCCGGCCATGATGTTGGC
>DAOVSZ010000147.1 GCA_030627725.1 Desulfobulbaceae bacterium | reverse complement strand
TCATCCGTGGATGAAAGACGAGATATGTGACATGAAGGTTGGACTTAACGATCTCGACCATAAACCACGGGAGATACAATATCCACCGGCATAATCGACCGAAAAACCCTTTTGTTGTCTGGGAAGGAAATAACAGGTCGGATGAAAGAACGGCGACGATGACGCAGGAAATGATCCCGAGGCTGAGATGAAAGAGATCGAACTTGCCTGAAAGAAGGACCCATACGCCTGACAGTATAATAATGGTTATGAGAAAGGGATAGAGAACGATTCTCTTGCGTTGTGGAGCATCAGATGTATTGTCCCCCTCGGCGCTTTCAGGGTTGTTGCGCAGATTTCCCCGTCTGTTTTGTTTCAACAGTAGTTCTCCTTGTTCGAATATCTGTTTCAAGTGGGAATATGAACAGTAAAGGTCGTGCCGACTCCTACATTACTTTGACAGGTGATTTTACCGCCTACCTTTCGGGCTATATTCTGACAGATGGGGAGTCCTAAGCCTGTCCCCTTACCCGGGGGTTTAGTCGTGTAAAACAGTTCGAAGATATTTTGCCGGTTCTCCTGCGGGATTCCAATACCGTTATCTTCAAAATGTATCTCCACCTCCGAGTCGGTCTTAAGGGTTCTTATTTCGATGCGTCCTTTGTCGCCATGTTTTTCCCGAACCGCATGAATGGCGTTGGTAATGAGGTTTACACAAACCTGCTCCAACAACTTTGGGTCTGAATTCATATTGAGGGGGCCCGGCATAAACCTGGTGTTGATTTCTATGGGTGAATGTTTGAGCTCCGGTTTTAAAAAACTAATGGTTTCGTTAAGCAATTCATGAACATCAAACTCGGTTTTTGAAAGTTCCGAATCTCTTACGAAACCTAAAAGTTGATGGGTAATGGTACGGCAGCGCTTGGTCTGGGCACTTATTTCTTTGGTCGCCTTTTCCAACTCTTGCCGGTCTTCACTGCCTATGCCCTTTGCGTCGCTGACAACCGTTGCGGCCCATCCCGATGCCTCATTTATAATGGCCAGGGGGTTGTTGATCTCATGGGCCACGCCTGCAGCTATCCTTCCCATTTCAGCCAACCTGTCGATCCGCACCAGGTCATCCTGGATCTTTTTCCATAGGGTGATGTCCCGGCAGACCCCGACTGTTCCGATCCTTAAGCCTTCTCTATTCGTTAGGTTGATCAGGGAAACATTGCAGTAAGCCGTATTTCCATCCTTATGTTGAAAGGCAAGGTCCAATTGCACTGAGCTGCCGTCCTGTCGCGAGGTGTTTAGAAATTGTTCAAATGCGGCAGGATCTTTGGCCAAATCCTTGACTTGGCTGCCTATCACCTCTTCCCATGAGTAACCCAACACTTTTTCACCACTTTTACTAAAAGAAATCAGCATGCCGCTGACTTCGGTGGCAAAGATCATATCCTCTGAATTTTGTAAGATACACTGAAGATAACCCCTTGCTTGGTGTAACTCTATCTTGTAGCTGGCAAGTTTTTGCTTAACTCTCTTGAGTTCGCTCAGCAACGGGTTAATCGATTCCATAGATTTTATTTAATTCAGCAATCGCCTTTTTTATTCCATGCGCCCCCAGCCCGGACCTGTAAATTCTTTCCACCTCTTCCTTGAACTTGACCTCCTGGGTCTGCGATTTCTTCTTATAAGCTTTCTTGATGATAGCCACCAGGTCATCGTAATTAACAGGCTTGAGAAGATATTGAAAGGCATCCTGCTGGCCGCTTTTCAAGGCGGTTTCTGTGGAACCGTGGCCGGTTAAGACGATACACTGCAGGAAGGGTTGGATTTCTTTTAGCTTTTTTTGTGTCTCCACCCCGTCAATCCCCGGCATCTTCAAGTCGACAATCGCGACGTCAAAATGCTCACGATTTGCCACTTCAATCGCCTGCTCGCCCGAGAAAGCGGCCTTTACCGTATGGCCCATTTTTAAAAGACGCTTGGATAGGTACTCAAGTAAAGTTTCTTCATCGTCGACTAAAAGAATTCGGATAATTGGCTGATTCTTCATTGGTTTCCGTCCTTTGTAGTTGGTTGATGTTAAGCCTATCTATATATGGAGCTTGAGATGAAAATATCTATAGTAGAGTTCAAAAAAATTATCAATACCCCATATGCTTATGCTGCCGGTGGCATGTTGTGCAGATGTTTTTAGGGATGCTGAGGGTCTTCTGATGCTCTTTTTCAGTAGGCGCCTTTACATGTCGGCTTGCAGGCCCGTGGCATGTCTCGCACTGAATGTTTTTCATATGCGGTGTTTCTTCCACAGAAACAAAACCGCCTGGTTGGCCATATCCGGTGGTGTGACAGGGAACGCATTCAGGATCGTGTTCCTTGCCCCGCATCTCCAGAATGCGAAAGTTTCTGGAGTACTTCCATTCGGAATATGACTTTACATGCTCAGGGTGACAATTCTTGCATTTCACCATTCCTACATAGTACGGCGCTTCCGCTGCTTTTTCGTACGGCGCTTCCGCTACTTTTTCGTACGGCTCTTCCGTTGCTTTTTCGGCCCCGGCGTCTGGAGCCTGAAACCGTGCGACTATGAATAGGGATAGAATAGTTACAAGACAAATACCGTTAAACCATTTCATGGCCTCACCACTTTTGCCTAACTTATGCCCGCCTACAAATGGTCTTTTCGAAGATCTCGCAGGCTCGCTATCTGCCCAATTTCTGCGTTATGCTCAAAAAATAATCCGCAGGATATCAAACAGTTGCCTGTGGGGTTATTTTTTTCGCGTGCCTTGATTTTGAACAGAAATCTACATTTTTGGACAGACACTAGCTGAGAATTCCCTGAATCACTCCGCAAATATTTATCATATATTAGTGACGGGTGCAATACAAAAAAAAACACACCGATTAAGCTGAAGTTCCTGGAGGAGAATAAAGATAAGATATTGATATGAAAAATATTTTAAATGAACCTCCCCGCCGCAGAGCAGCGGGGTATCTCCAAGTACAAGCTTACAGGTTAACAGGACGGTCTTCCATAGCGCCCATCGGTCTGTTGTTCAGGCGGTCGACGGCGGCGCCGATGGACTGCACGACAAGGAGCCGGTCATGGCCGCGCACCTTCAGGCTTTTGAGGCCGGCAAGTTCGAGATAGTAAAGCTTTTTTATCCTTCTAATGCCGCCCATGTAAACGTGAATTTTCCAGTTTGTATCAGGCGGCAGCCGGGAGTTTTTAAATACGGACAGAAAGCCGTGGTCTATTTCAAGGCCGACCGGACTGACGGTAACGGCGCTGAAGCCCCACAGGGGGCTGTTGAAAAACCAGAGCGTGATGGCCGCCCAGATGACTAGGGCAATAGTATGCCGGCGTTTGCGTCGCCACAAGGATATGGCCAAGAGCACGAAAATTAATGCCGTGACAATTCCCATAATAAGGTTTTGCACTGCAATTGAACGAATATAATAGATCTGAGTTTCCATTTGATAAGCCCGGGTTAACTATTTCAGACACCTTTCTTGATTCCAACAAGAAGCTGGTCGGAGAGGCGGTTGTCGTATTCATGATACTGTCATATATCCTCCCCCACAACATCGCTTAATGTATGTTTAAATATGGACCTTGTAGGAGACGATCATTCTGGCGCGAAAAGTAGAGGGCAGTTCTCCTTCAATGGTCATATCAAGTTCTTTAATGGTCGCTACCCTGAGATCACTATAATTTTTTCGGGCGGTTTTTATGGCATTCTTTGCCGCCTCTTCCCAGGACTCCTTGCTTGTTCCGATCAATTCCACTGTTTGATAGACACTTTCAGGCATTTTTTGTCTCCTCACATAATTTAGAATTTGGTCAACAGAGTTACACGTTGGTGGTCAACATACTGGATAATCTGTAGCCCCCGGTGAACGGTTACGTCAGCAATATAAGTCAGGGTCTGCAGCACTTTTTGAATTTTTTCCCGCTGCCGCACGGACAGGGATCGTTTCTGCCTGTCTTTTGGTGGTGGGCTGAAGGTAATTCTTCGGCAATATCGCTGTCAACATAGAGCCAGTTGCCATCTTCTTTGATAAAACTGCTTGTTTCCAGGAAGGTATATTTTTTGTTCTGCGATAAAGAAGAAACCTTAAACTCTACAATTGCCAGATTGTCGGATTCTCCACCGTATTTGGAACTGATAATATTGAGTTCGTGCCATTCAGGGATCTCTTCCGGATCGATGTCAGCTGGACGGGAAGGTGGGTACCAGGTTTTCAGTAAGTATTTTACGTCCTTTTCAGAATAGGCGGAATACCGTGATCGAACCATAGCCTCAGGCGTAGGCGCTGTTTTCTCTTCGGAAAGATACGGGCTGCAGCAGGAGGTAAACGTCTTTCCGGATTGACAGGGGCAGGGTCTGTTTTCAGTCATAGTTCCTGTGCAGTATTGCGAGCATTAGTCTTTCTTTGTCAACGTCCGGATAATATCTGATTTTCCAACTACGCCTACAAGTTTGCCTTCTGATACAACCGGCAGGGTGTGGACCTTTTTTTCAGCCATGATGGTGGCAATCTCATCAAGCCGGGTATCCAGAGCTATTATGACCGGGTTTTTGGAGCAGATATCTTTTACCGTTTTGCCGGTGATTTTTTCGATATCCTTCTCGACCTTGTTAGGGTTTTCTAGAAAGATGACCGAATCGAGGACGGAGATTACGGTCGGGAGATGGAGTTTTTTGGTCTGGTCGATAAGGTCGTTTTCTGTAACGACTGAAATGACTTCTCCTTTGTCGTCCAATACAGGAACTCCGCTGATCCTGTTTTCCCAGAGGATGGCCGCCAGTCTGGTCACCGGAACATCTTCAGTGACCGTGATAACCTCGCTTGTCATGATGTCTTGAGCTGTCAGCATATTTTCTCCTCTATGTTAAGGTTCCGGGTGATCAGTTCCCCTGGAATAATGAATACTTGATTTCAGAACCCCTTATTTCTTCCATTGCCAGCGGCACTTCCGCCGCAAGTTCAGAGGCCAAAAAGCCTGCTTTCATTCCTGTTTTTTTAACGATCCGGTCACCGGCAAGGCCGTGGAGATAGACCCCGAGACATGCAGCCTGCCATGGGGAGAGCCCCTGCGCCAGGAAGCCGGCAATGAGGCCGGTCAGGACATCTCCCATGCCTCCGGCTGCCATCCCCGGGTTGCCGGTCGGATTTATCGCGACCCTGCCGTCCGGCGCCGCAATGACGGTCCGGGATCCCTTTAAGACGAGTATCACCTTGTTTTCCTGGGCAAAGGACGCTGCTGTCCGCAGCCGGTCCGTCTGGATGTCCTTTGTGGTCTTTCCGGTCAGTCTTGCCATCTCGCCTGGATGGGGGGTAAGGATACGCGGTGCAGCCGGAGTGAGTTCCGAGAGAGTGGCAGCCAGAATACTAAGCCCGTCAGCATCGATAACAGCAGGAATCGTAAGTTCGGTATACAGTGAGAGGACAAGTTGCGCTGTATCCGGGTCCGTGCCGATCCCAGGCCCGATTGCAACAGCCTTTTTGCCGAGAGCGCTTTCTTGGATCAAGGAGGCATCATTTACCGAGATGTGTCCCGTGGTTGAGTGGGGCAGGGGGACGGTCATGGCCTCGGGAAGGGATGTCTCAAAGATCGGGTTCAGGTCTTTCGGTACGCAAAGGGTGACGAGCCCTGCCCCTGACCTGAGGGCGCCCTCGGCGCTTAAGATGGCAGCGCCTGTTTTGCCGGTTGAACCGGCCAGGATAAGGAGATGGCCATAGGTCCCTTTGTGGGCATCGGCTGATCTTTCAGGGACCCAGCCTTGTAACGTTTCCGGCGACAGCAGCTCCTGCGGAATCCCGGCCTTGAGAACCGCCTCATGCGGAATGGTGATATCAATGACTTCAAGTCTGCCTGTAAGCTCCGCGCCCGGATGGATAAAGTGGCCCGGTTTGGCAAGGCCGTAGGTGGCAGTCAAATCTGCACGGACGCAAGCGCCGAGTGATCTGCCTGAATCGCTGTCAACACCGCTTGGAATGTCTACTGCAACAACCGGACATGGAAGCCTGTTTATCAGTTCACAGGTTAAGGCGAAATGACCGCTCACCTCACGTTTGAGGCCGGTGCCGAAAATCGCATCAACAGCAGCCCAGGCTCCGTCAGAGATTGATTCTGCTTCTTTAACTCCATCTGCGTCCAGGACCAGGGAGATTGGGACAGGAAGTTTCTGTACTATATGCAGATTTATGGCTGCGTCACCTTTCATTTTTTCAGGCCTGACCAGCAGAAAGACCTGTGGCAGCGCTCCCAGCTGATAAAGATGCCTGGCAATGACCAGGCCGTCGCCGCCGTTGTTGCCCGGGCCGACAAAGATCAGAATCTTTTTGCCTTGTGGGTTATCGAACTCATCCATCATGGCGAAAACCGTGCCGCGGCCGGCGTTTTCCATCAGCACAACGCCCGGGATGCCATAGTCGTTGATGGCTGTGGTGTCCAGGTTTTGCATCTGTTTGGCTGTCGGCAGTTTCATCAATTTCTCCAATTTTCTTAATACGGCATATTTATTTTCAGTGTATACTCATAGTACCATCAACAAAGAAAGGATTACAATTGTTAATGAGTCTGGACAGTTCGATAGTACACAATTCCAGAGAAAAGCCTGTTTCTGGATTCGAGTATATTCTTTTCTTGACCAAAACAGTCGCTCTGTATAAAAAGTACATTTTTTGTAACTGTTCAGCAGCACCCCATCCGCTTCTCCATCCGGAGTTGAGCTGCACGCGATCAGGCTGGTTCACATAGGACTACTATCGGAGTCTTCGCTCCGCTCCGCTTACCTGTTCTCCAGCCTGCTGGAGTTTATGCCCGGATGGGTGCACATCTGGGGCACTGCTGAACAGTTACAGGATGGAGTTTAGGCT
>DAOVSZ010000055.1 GCA_030627725.1 Desulfobulbaceae bacterium | reverse complement strand
CCTAACCGGACATTACTGAGATATTCTATCTGACAAATAAAGATTTCAATAAGACGGTTCTTCAGGATTTTACCTTAAGAATCGTTTCTGTTTTTTTTTGGAGAGGTATGATGAGCATACGTGAAGATGCAATAAACGGGAATATGAACCCGGTTTTTGAAAATTGCGCAAAAAATGAAGGAGTCACTCCTCGGCAACTTATGGAGTCGGTTGCATCGGGTGTTGTGGCCATTCCCAAGAATATCCATCACGATTTTGAAAAGGTCATTGGTATTGGCAAGGGCCTGACCACAAAGGTCAATGCCAATATAGGATCATCAAAGGATCATCCCGGCATGAGGCAGGAGTTGGAGAAACTCTGTGTCTCGATCAAGGCCGGAGCCCATGCTGTCATGGATTTGAGTATGGGCGGAGATCTTGATGAAGTGCGGAGAGGTATCCTCAAGAATTGCCCTGTGCCTCTGGGAACCGTGCCCATATATCAGGCGATTGTCGAGACCGTGGAACAGCGGAACGGTGAAATCGGCGATGCCTCGGTAGATCATATTTTTAAGACCATTGAAAAACAGGCCGTGGACGGAGTGGATTTTATGACCGTTCATTGCGGCATTACCAGGAATTCCCTTGAAAGACTTGAGGGGCACAAAAGGGTGATGGGAGTGGTCAGCCGGGGTGGGTCTTTCACGATTGAGTGGATGCGCAAAAACAACAAGGAGAATCCGCTTTTTGAGCACTTTGATGATCTGCTTGCCATTTTAAAGGAGCATGAGGTCAGCCTCAGCCTAGGGGACGGTCTGAGACCCGGCTGTCTTGCCGATGCGACAGACCGTGGCCAGATCCAGGAGCTCATTCATTTGGGAGAACTTACCCAGCGGGCCTGGGACGCAGGCGTGCAGGTCTTTATCGAAGGCCCCGGCCATATGCCCATGGACCAGATTATGGCCAATATTCTGCTCCAGAAGCGCCTCTGTCACGGCGCCCCGTTTTATGTGCTCGGGCCGCTTGTAACTGATGTGGCTCCAGGGTATGATCACATAACCTGCGCGATCGGCGGAGCGATTGCCGCATCAGCGGGTGCTGATTTTTTGTGTTATGTGACGCCTGCCGAACATTTGAAGCTGCCGAGTTCCGATGATGTGCGTGAAGGTGTGATTGCCGCCAGGATTGCCGCTCATGCGGCGGACATTACAAAGGGGGTCCCCGGAGCCATGGAATGGGATAATAAAATGGCGGAGCGGAGGAACGCCCTGGACTGGAAGGGCCAGATAGATCTGGCCATGGACTCTGACAGGGCCAAACAGTTCAGAGAGGAGGGGGGGGCCTATAAAGGGTCAACCTGCAGTATGTGTGGTGAGTACTGCGCAATCAAGGTTTATAAAGGAGATTGAGCACCTGTTGGTGTGGGAGGTGACAAATGGTAATGCCCGAGTTTCTTGTTACAATAGTTGAGTGGGTCAATTCCACCAATGTCCCGCAGCAGGTCAGCGATGTGGATGCCAAGGGGCTTCTCACCAACGCTTATTTTATGGTGCCCTTTATCGGTGTGGTAGGTCACATGCTATACAAGCAGGCCTGGAATAACCTGGTTGTGGTGGGGCTTGGCCTTGGACTCTGGATTTTTTCCGGCTCCCATTACATGCAGGGCGCCATGGTAGACGGCGAGATACAGTTGGAAAAGCTGTTGCCCGTACTGCTGGTCTGGGTCGGGGCTATCGCCATATTTATCTATTTCCTGTTCATCCGTTCCGATTGAGGGGCTTGATTTTCAGGGATCTGGGGTCAGGGGCCAGGGTAACGGATTGATTTTTTTTGCTGTTTTTGCTGATCCCTGACCCTCGGCCCCCGATCCCTGAAAATCAAGCTATTTTAGTGATGGCCACAAGTGAGTAACAGGTTGCTTGACATCTATTATATCCTGTTCGACCGTTTCGGGCCGCAGCACTGGTGGCCCGGTGACTCTCCCTTTGAGGTCATGGTGGGCGCCCTTCTCACCCAGAATACCAACTGGTCTAATGTCAGCCGGGCCATTTTCAACCTGAAAAAAGAAAATCTCCTCTCATTTGATGCACTGGAAGCCCTTCCTGTTGAAGTCCTGGCGGAACTGATCCGCCCCTCCGGCTATTACAATATGAAGGCGGCAAGGTTGAAAAACCTGCTCGCTCTTATTCGAGAAAACGGAGGTACCCTTGAAAGCCTCTTTAATAAAGATACCGCGGAACTGAGGGAACGGTTTTTGGCGGTAAACGGGATAGGGCCTGAAACCGCCGACTCCATTTTGCTGTATGCCGCCGAAAAACCCGTCTTTGTAGTGGATGCATACACCCACCGGATCCTCGTGAGGCACGGCCTTATTTCAGAAGAGGCTACTTATTACGAAATCCAGGACCTCTTCACAGACACCCTGCCGAAAGACGTTTCTATTTATAACGAATATCACGCCTTACTTGTCAGACTTGGCAAGGAATTCTGTAAAAAGAGCAAGCCGCGGTGCGAGGGGTGTCCGCTTGAAGGGTATTAAGGGACCGCTCAGAAATAACTTCACATTTTCTCCCGCTCCTTGCTGTCATACCTCAAAAACTGCCTGCAAAACCCTCTTATGATTTTCACTTCTCTTGCCCTGAGTCTGATCCTTCCCAGAAAGTTGCGGATGTTCCTGATCCAGTAATCGCCGTCTTCAGGCCTTAAAAAATCGATTACACGAAGCACCTGTTCCACATGTTCATACATGCCTTCAAGTTCAAAGGAATCGGCGAGTTTGGGAGAATAGCCCTTTTTTTCTCTGTTTTCGGCATGGAGCAGGCCATAGCGCAGTTCGTAGCAGTGAACGGCAACCGCCTGGGCAAGATTTAACGAGGAGAAGTCGGCTGTGGGGATCGTGGTGATCAGGTTGCAGTATTTCAGGTCTTCGTTTGTCAGGCCGCAGTCTTCGGGTCCGAACAGAAGGGCGACCCTGTTGTTTTTTAAAAAAGGAAGCAGTTTGTCCGCCATTTCCCTGGGTGTGGTCATGGCCCTGCGTTGCCTTCCAAGCCTTGCCGTGGTGCCGACCACAAACGAGAACGGGGCCAGTGCGTCGGCCACATTTTCGTAACGTTTCATGGAATCAATCAGATGGGCTGCATTATGGGTGGCCATTTTGAGCATGTTTTCACGTTCAGGCTCGTCATCCCGTACGATTACCAGGTTTGAAAGCCCCATATTCATGGCGCATCTGGCAGCAGCCCCGATGTTCTCGGCACTCTTTGGATGTTTCAGCACAATGGCGGTATTTGCCAGGAGTTGTTCTATTGGAGTATTGTCTGGTCGTTGTTTCATGGGGTGTGGGTTACGGGTTGCAGGTTGCGGGGGGGTGCAATACAAAAAAGTTACATAAATTATATCAAGTATTCGTTGGACCCGTATAATCAGCTTAATATCGAATGTCGAACAGGGAATGTCGAATTACGAAGAAGGTACTTACTTAATAAATTTATTTTGTACGTGGTGTAACCCAAAATAATCTAAAAGAAACATCCACACTTCGATATTCAATATTCCCTGTTCGACATTCATCATTTAATTGGCGCTTATTGGCACCGAAATGGTCACGTTTTGTTCCATGTAACTCCCCGGTTGCGGGTTGCAGGTTAACCCCGTAACCAGCAACAGTCTCAATCCTCTTCCTCGATAACTAAATTTATGCGGCGGTTGCGGATTTCGACACTTTCCACCTTTATGCGCACCAGGTCGCCGATCTGAAAGATTTTGCCGGTTCTCCTGCCGATGAGCCGATGGTTTTTTTCATCAAGCTGAAAGTAGTCTTCCTTGAGATTAGGCACAGACACGGCACCGCTCACAAAGAGGTCCAGAAGATCTATGAACAGGCCAAAGGAGGTTACGCCGGCAACGATTCCATCGTAGCATTCACCCACCTTGTCCGCCATGAAGCGTACCTTTATTCTATCGACCATTTCGCGTTCCGCATCAACCGCGACCCGTTCCCGCTTGGACAGAAAGATGCCTGCCTCTGTACTAGAAGGCTCTTCTTTTTTTGTCGGTTTTTTTGCGCGTGGCTCGCTGATCAGGCTGAAAAGAGCCCGGTGGACTATCAGGTCCGGGTAGCGCCTGATGGGTGACGTGAAATGGGTGTAATCCTCAGCAGCCAGACCGAAGTGGCCCACGTTATCCGGGGAGTAGCATGCCTGTTTCATGGCCCTTAAGAGCAGGTTGTTTACAATGAATTCTCTGGGCGTGCCGGCAGCCTGGGAGATGATTCTGCCGAACCAGCGGGGCGTCCCGGCGCCGGATGGCAGGTCTATGCCCAGCGTGGAGGCAAAATCGGAGAATTCACTTACCTTGACAGGGTCGGGGTTTTCATGGATTCGGTAAAGCGTGTCACGGTTTTTTTCGGTAAACATCGCTGCAACCGCCTCATTTGCGGCAAGCATGAATTCTTCGATCAACTTGTGGGCTCGGTTTCGTTCCGTTTTAGTGATCCCGAGAAGTTCATCATCAGGACCGATCGAAATGTAGGTCTCGGGAAGTTCAAAACCGATGCTGCCCCTCTTCATCCGTTGCTGCTCAAGCCTGGCGGCAAGTTTCGCCATTAATTCGAGCTGTTTTGATATGTCCTTATACTGATTTTTTGTCTTTGGATCGTCATCTTCGATGATCTTTTTTACAATTGTGTAGGTCAGCCTGTGCCTGCTCCGGATAATGCTCTTTGTAAACTTTTTTTTCTTTCGTTTCCCGTTGTTGTCAAAATCGAGGATTGCGGAAAATGCCAGCCTGTCCTGATCCGGAACCAGGCTGCACAGGTCGTTTGAAAGCCGCTCCGGAAGCATGGGAAGGACCCTTGTCGGAAAATAGACGCTCGTGCCGCGTTTGTAGGCTTCAAGATCCAGCGGCGATCCGGGTTGCACATAATGGCTCACATCCGCAATAGACACAAAGAGGCGGAATCCGGTGCGGGTCTTTTTTACCGATACGGCATCGTCAAAATCCCGTGCGGTTTCGCCGTCAATCGTAACATGGGGAATATCCCTGAAATCGGTCCGTGAGGGGTCTTCCGCAATCCGTCCATCCAGCTGTTCCACCTGTTTCAGCACCTTTGAACCAAATTTGTGCGGCAGGCCGAATTTTCTGATCACGATTTCATTCTGGACCGCCAAATTGTCCGGGTCTCCCAGCACTTCGATTATCCGTCCTTTTGGATTGCGTGAAACACCTATAGTTTCAGGATCTTTGTCCGTGATTTCCGCCACAACGACCTGGCCGTTTTTGGCCCCGCACGACTGTTCCCTGTGGACAACGATGTTGAAGGTAAAACGGTCATCCTCCGGAACGACCATTCCGGTCACCCTGCCGGCCACATAAGTGCCGACCAGAGTGGAGACCGCCCTGCTGATGACCCGGACAACCTTTGCCTCTATCCTGCCTCGCCTTTTGCCTGTGATCTGCAGCAGGACCCGGTCTTCATGTCTGGCTGTCGATATGGCCCTGGCCGGAATGAACAGGTCCTGTTCTATCTTCAGTCCCTTTGGAGGATTTGTTACGGTCGCGAATGCAAACCCTCTGGGGTGCGCGGAAATAACCCCTTCAAGAAAATCCTGGGCTGTCCCTAATTTGTAAAAAAGGGTCTTGTCCGTTTTTTTAGGGTATTCCAAAGAGCGGCTGTCGGAAGTCACATCCACAAGAGTGAGCAGCCTGCGGTCGCACATATCTTTTAAAAGGTCCCTCAATTCCTTGCGAAGACCGCGTGCAAGATCAAGACTTGTCAGAATTTCCTTAAATGATGCCTGGCCGTCATTCATGCTTATAAAGCTTATGACCTCTTCTTCAGAGATCCGGCCTCCCTGTTTTCGGGAAAAGAACTGTTTTCTCTGTTTTTTTCGGGGCCGGCCTCCCTGCTTCTCTTTTTTTTTCGAGTATCGTCTGCGGGCCATATCTGTCTCCTGATTCAGACGACTTGCGCCGCCCAAAAATATTGATTACTCTAATAGAATAGATTTCGGGCTGGATTTTTCTTGAAATAGGACCACTATTCTCATAGAAAGGTATTATTCGGTTAAATCAACAAAAATAGTTTTTCTCAAAGAAAAAAAGTAGAAATTTCCTTCAGTTGAATCTCAAAATTATGGAACTCTATTCTTAATCATGCGAGCCGTAACATTTGACATGGACTCCTTCCGCCTCCGTATGGAGGAGCATCTGGGAGGCCCGGGCGGGGAGGCCGCTATTTTCTGGGAGGCCCTCTCCTTTGCAGAGGAGGCCCATTCGGGCCAGAAGCGCATGTCAGGGGAACCATATATCAGCCATCCCTGCCATGTTGCCCAAGTCCTGGTGGAGGAGTTGTATGTAAAGGATCCTGAGACCCTGGCCGCTGCTCTGCTTCATGATACGGTGGAAGATGTTCCCTCTGTGACCTGTGAGGATCTTGGAGCAAGATTCGGCAAGAACATTGAAGAGATTGTGGAGGGATGCACCAAGATACGTCATTTTGCCGGAAACCGTCAGATATTCTATAATCTGGTACACCGAAAGATATTTTCAGGTTCCGCCTCCCACATCGAGGTTATACTTGTCAAACTTGCGGACCGGCTTCACAATCTGAGGACCATGGATTCAATGCCCAAGAGAAAGCGGCAGAAAATCGCGGATGAAACCCTTGACATTTATGCCCCCATGGCCATGGTACTTGGGCTGTTTGCCCTGAAACGGGAGCTTTACGATCTTGCCCTGACGTATAAGTTCCCCAAGCAGAGTAAAAACATCAAGGCAATAATCCACCGGCACGGTAAAGATGAAAAGACGCTGGCGATCAGAAAGGCCTTGCAGGAGCAGATGGAGTCAGTCTGGTTTACATGTGATATTTTCGTGCGTCCCCGCCGGCTTTCCGCCTATTATAACTCTGCTAGAGGTGTGTTGACCAGGGAAATAGAAAATCCTGTTCAGATTATAATAGTTGTAGACGATATCCAGTCCTGCTACCGGGCTCTTGGGGTCCTGAACCAGAATTATCCACCCACGCCCAGGAGTATTCGTGATTTTATAGCCAACCCGAAACCTACCGGTTATCAGAGCCTTCACGCCAAGGCAAATATCAGTGGGTCGAATTACCTTTTTAAGATAAGGACTCGTGAAATGCTCAGGTCTGCGCGGGCCGGAGTGATACGGGAGTGGTTTTCTCACGGCAAGGCGCCGACCGGTTTTGAGAAAGAGATACGGGAGATGTTTGATATTTTGGGAGGCGATGAAGAGATATCCTATAGGGCCATGATCGCGGCCAGCGGTAAAAAGGAAATATACACCTTTACGCCTAAGGGTAACCTGATATGTCTCCCTCGTGAGAGCACAGTACTTGATTTCGCATTCAAGGTCCATACCGAGATCGGCCTCAGGTGTGATTATGCCATAGTGTCCGGGAAAAGGGTTAAACCCGATCGCATGCTCAGGGACGGGGACCGCGTGAATGTGATTTTAAGTGAGGAGCCGATTTATTTTGAACCGGCCATGCAGAAGCTCTGTCAGTCGCCCAGGGCGCGATCCGAACTGTCACGGATGTTCAGGCTGAGGCGTGAGACCTTTGAAAAGGACGTAGGCAGATCACTGATCATGCAGGAATTGAAGCGGAACGGCGTTCCTGTCGAGGCTGTGGAAAAGGAGGGAATGGCCTATATACTGGAGTATTTCGGCCATGAGAACCTGGAAGATCTGTTTTTGCATGTGGGCGACGGCAGGCTTGGACTCAGCGAACTCGTCTACGAGATTAAGAACGGCCTCTATTCAGGAGGCGCCGTCCTGCAACCGCCGACCGGCACATTGAATCGGATTGAGCTTACCAATCTGGACCCGGTCTGCATTAAATTTTCCAAGTGCTGTAATCCTCTGCCAACCGAGAAGGGATTGTTCGGCGTACCGACGGAACGTAGATTGTCTGTTCACAAGGGGGAGTGCAAGGAGTTCCGGTCTCTGAAGTTTCAGAGGGAAGATGTGGTTGAATTGCGATGGCAGTTGAAAAAGACCGTAGTTCGAGAACCCCAGACCATTTTTTTCCTGGCCGTGTCAAAGGGCAGGCTCATGATGACACTTGGCGCAGCCCCTGACAATATGGAGATTAAGGAGATCATGTCTTTCCATAAGCCCCGCGATGAAAGGCCTGACTGGGAAGTCAGGTTCCGGGTGGAAAATCTGTGGGTTTTGAAGAACGTGCTCTCTTTTTTTGAAAAGAGCGGACTGATATATGAATTCGTCTTGGATATGTAAATTTGTGTTTGTCCGAAAATGGCGCTTTTAGGGATCAGGGGTCAGCAAAAACAACAAAAAAATCAATCCGTTACCCCGATCCCTGACCCCTCCGTCCATAAATACCATTTCCGGACGGACACAAATTAACCTCTCAGGCCCTCCGAACGATGATGGAGTCCCGGCTTGAAACAGCTGTTGCAGCCACGGCAAAGTCCTCGTGGAATCCAGTTGCCGCGCTGAATATTTTTTTCTCTTCACAGCAGCCATCCTGCCCGCTGTAAATAAAATCAAGAATTAGACCTTTTTTTATTGTGCCGGATGCCTTTATCAGTCTCAATTCCATGAATCCCATCAGGGGAGTGAGGAAAAAAGTTTTTCTGAATGCCTCCTTGGCCGACCAGAGGAGTGTAAGCCTTGTAGCGGCGTCTATTTCTGCAATTTGTCCGCACTGTGTGAGAATCGTATTTTCTTCCGGATGCACAAATTTTTCCTTTACCCTTGTTACCGTGGATGAGATTTTTTGGATATCGATTCCGCACGGCGACGATGCCGCCATTGCCACTGCCAACCCTTTGCTGTGCGAAATTGAGATATAATAAGGCGCCGGTTTTTTTATGGGCGTGCTTGATGATTCAATAAACGGCCTGTTGTTTTGGTCCGGGACTACAGACCATTTGAGCCAGTTTGTCAATTTTTTGGGGTGGTCGGGCGAGAGCAGCCTCATAACTGCATGTTTGGCTGCTATCCTGCCTCCCAGCCATTCAAGTTTCCGTTTCTCGTATTTGAATTTACGAAAGCGCCTCAGTTCCAGGGGCGTGAGATAAGTCCCGGCCTCCAAGAGTCGCATGCGGAGTCCATCCAGGTTGACCACTGATATCGTATGCCCGCCTGAAAGAGAGGAGAGTGTTTTTAGTCCGAAATTCAATGATTCCAGATTCAGATCATCTGCAGGCATCAGCGTTTTCATTTATTCCGGCAAAAAATAGTGGTCAGGGGTCGGGGGGGCAGGGTTACGGAATGATTTTTTTGTTGTTTCTGCTGGCCCCCTAAAGGGCCATTTATAGATGGACACTAGCTAAAACCACCGAACTGTAATTATTCTGCAGCGCTTCATAGGGAGGCAAGCAGGTTGATCAGCTATACATCATCAGTATGCTGGGCGACAGGGAGTGCTGCTGAATAGTTACCTACTTTTTATCTAAAACCTGTCGTATCTTCTTGAGCATGTTTGTCAACTGATATGGTTTGCCGATAAAATCCTTAGCGCCCGATTTCAGAAGTTCCTTGATGTTTTTGTCAGCCGAATACCCGGAGGCAATGATAACCTTTATGTCCGGGGAAATTTTGAGAAGTTTGTTCAGGCACTTATAGCCTCCCATTCCCGGCATGCCTATGTCCAGTATTACCAGATCTATTCGCTCTTTTTCCCTTTTATATATTTCAATCGCCTTTTCTCCTGATTTTGCCGCGATGGTCGTGTAACCACTCTCACCCAATATATCCTGTCCGAGATTGAGCAAGGTCTTATCATCATCGACCAGTAGAACGGTTTCGCTTCCGCTGACAATTTTCTGCTTTTTGCTCTCTGATGCCTGCTCCCTGGTTTTTTCTTCCAGCGCCGGCAAATAGATACTGAAGGTGGTGCCCTGATTTAGTTCGCTGTAGCATGAGATATGGCCGTCGTGGTTTTTCACAATGCCATAGGCCATGGACAGGCCCAGACCGGTGCCCTTGCCTATTCCCTTGGTGGTAAAGAAAGGTTCGAAAATATGTTTTACGGTCTCCTGATCCATGCCGCAGCCGGTATCTGAAACAGTCATGAGAATGTAGGCGCCTGTTTTGATTTGAACAGCTTTACAATATCTTTTGCCCAGCATGACGTTTTCTGTTTGAAAGGTCAGTCTGCCGCCGTCAGGCATGGAGTCCTTTGCATTGATCCCCAGATTCATAATTATCTGTTCAAGCTGAACAGGGTCCGCGTTGATTGTTTTCAGGTCATTGTCAAGATGCGTTTCTATGCTGATCATCTTGGGAATAGTCCTTTCAAGCAGCTTAGAGGCATGCGCAATTTCATGGTTAAGATCGACCGGTCTCGGTTTGCTCTTCACCTTTCGGCTGAACATAAGAAGTTGTTTGGTCAGTTCGGCGGCTCTGTGGGCGGATTGTTTAATAGCTTCCAGCTTATCACGGTCCGGATCATTTGTCTTTTTTTTCAATAAAAGAAGCTGGGTGTAGCCGGAGATGGCCTGGAGAATGTTGTTAAAGTCATGGGCAATGCCACCTGCAAGTGTTCCAACAGCTTCTATTTTCTGGGCTTGAAGGAGTTGGGATTCAAGGCGTTTTTGCCCGGTGATATCGCGGATTATGGTCTGATATCCCAGAATAGTTCCGTTGTCGCTCCTCAGGAGAGTCGCTGTGAGCAGACAGTCCAACAGTGTTTCGTCCTTTTTGCGGAATTTGACTTCATAGTCTTTGACAGAGCCTGTTTTCTCTATAACTCCCTGAAATCGGCGCCTGTCATCCGGATTTACATATATCTCACTTACATTCAGCTTTGTTATTTCTTTTTTGCTATAACCAAACAGGGTAAGGGCGGATTGGTTGGCGTCAGTGAATCTGTCCTCTCTGCTGGTTATAGTCAGCGCGTCTTTGGAGTTTTCAAAAAGGGTGCGGTATTTCTGTTCATTTTTCCGCACTGCCTCCTCTGCCCGTTCGCGCTCAGCTATCTCCTGCTTCAGAAGAGCATTGGCGTTTGTAAGCTCTGCTGTTCGTTCCTTAACCCGGATTTCCAGCTCGTCGCGGGCCTTTTCCAGATCCTTTTCGACCCGCTTGCGCTCGGCGATTTCTTCGGATATATCCTCAATCATACGGTTTGTAAGTTTTTTCAGGGATTCCAGCAGCTCTACATGAGAACCCCCTGATACCCTGGCAGTGAGGTCGCCTTTTGAGACCTTATGCAGCACATCGAAGTGCTCGGCAAGACCTATGGCAAACTCATGGGACAGATCAACGATTTCCCCGAGGTTTTCCGCAGTCAGATTGATCATATGTTTTAATCTGGCAATCAGCTCAAGGTCCGAGGTCTCGGATATTCTTACAGAAGGATCACCTGAAGAGATCTCT
>DAOVSZ010000189.1 GCA_030627725.1 Desulfobulbaceae bacterium | reverse complement strand
TTATCGGTCCGGGATTTTTTTTTATATTTTTACAATCCCGGACAATATACATTGGATATACATATGAAGAAAAAAATTGTCTGTAGAACCGCCCTTGCCTGTATCCTGACAGCGCCATCACACGCTCAAGCAGGACAAGAAGAACAAACCATCACCACCTTGGATGAAGTGGTGACTTCAGCTACAAAAACAGAAGAAACACGGAAAGACATTACCAACTCGGTCGTGATCAAGGATTCCATTGACATTGCAGAATCTCCGGCCAAAAGCATCGGCGAGCTGCTCGGCAATGAGCCGGGGATTGACTGGCGCACGCGAGGGAACTACGGCGGCGCAGCTCAGGAGATCCATATCCGCGGCATGGACGCAGACGCTACCCAGGTGTTTGTCAACGGTGTCCGCATCAACTCCTCTTCACTCGGCACGGCAGATGTGGGCAAGATCTCTTTAAACAGTATTGACCGCATTGAAACGGTCAAGGGGTCCGGCTCACTCCTTTATGGGTCAGGGGCAATGGGCGGGGTGGTGAACATCCTCACCAAACGACCGGAAAGAGACGGTATGGATCTTGCTGCAAGCGCCGGATACGGCAGGAACGACACCTACCACCTGTCTGCAGAACATGGCATGTATGTTCTGCCTGATTTCGGCTACTATTTCACTGTAAACCGAATGGAGTCAAAAGGGTTTCGGGACAACAGCGATATGGAGCAGACCGATATCTCCATGAATCTTGTCTATGACACGGACGATGACCTGGATGTGAGTCTCTATGCAGACTATCTTGACCGGGAATACGGTCTGCCTGGAGTCAAACCACCTGCCGGGACCGGAAATTATTATATAAACGGCGTCAAATTCTACAACAGCGAATCCGCAAGCCTTCTTGACCGGGGCAGCAACGAGGACACCCACTGGGTTGCCCATGCCGAAAAAAGGCTCCATCAGATGGCCCGCGTGCATCTTCAAGGAGATTATACCCGGGCGGAAAATTTCAACCTGGGAAGGTACAACTCAAACGGAAAAGGCTTCAAGACTTGGACGACCAACACCATCCGAAGCACGGAAGGAAATGTGGAACTGACCCCTCTTTCCGGGCTCAGTATTCTTGCGGGCGGTGAATACCGTGATTATGACTGGAAAAATGAATCCGTGGGGCTGAACACCTCCGGACAGGAAACCGGCGCTCCGACAACCAGCAAGGCAACGGTCCATACCTCCGGCAGTTTTCTTGAAACACAGTACAGGGTGAATGAACAGTTCAAATTCCTGCTCGGCATTCGTCACGAGCAGCATTCCAAATTCGGTTATGAAGACCTGCCGCGGTTCGGCGCTCTTGTCAATGTAAAGCCTGATACCCTTTTCAAAATTTCTCACGGAAAACATTTCAACGCCCCAACCATGAATGACCTCTACTGGCCTGATGACGGCTTCATGCGGGGCAACCCTGATCTCGAGCCTGAAACCGGCTGGCACACCGACACATCCATTGAGCATACCTGCTGGGATGACCGGGTCTTCTTCTCTCTCACCTATTTTGACTGGAGCATTGACAAGAAGATCAGCTGGGCTGAAAACCCGAACTTCCCCACCGCCTTTGCAGGCTATAACTACTGGCTCCCGGCAAATATTGACCAATACGAAGCAACAGGCTGGGAGACCGGCTTGACAGTCACGCCTCACGACAACTGGCGTCTGTCTTTGAGCTATACATATACAGATGCCTATGAACTCAAAGCAGGATCAGTCAAACGTCAGGCCCAGTATACTCCAAACAACACCTTCAAAGGAACGGTCAAGTATACACACGACTCAGGGCTGCTCCTGACCGGCATCGCACGCTTTACCGGGGACAGGCCGGCACACTACCAGACAGCTGCATCGGATACGCCGCAGTTCACTCTTGAATCGTACTGGACAGCAGATCTCCTGGCGGAAAAGAGGTTTCTTGAAAATTGGCTCATAAGCCTTGAGGCAGCCAATATCTTTGATAAAGAGTATGAAACCTATATGGCGAACTTCAGAGATCAGGACGCCGGTGTAACCAGCCGGGTCGGGTATCCCGGCGCCGGCCGGTCGCTCTTTTTCAAACTGACCTATGAACATTAACAGGAGGAGACACCATGATACGTATACACCTTATATTGTCTCTTCTTTTGTGGCTGCAGCTGCTCCTCGCGCCGTCGGCCTTCTGTTATCCCATATCATTTACCGATAGTGGCGGCACTCCCGTCACCATCAAGGAACTGCCTCAAAGGGTTGTTTCCCTCTCGCCGGCGGCAACGGAGATTCTGCTCGCACTTGAAGCACAAGAAAGTCTTGCCGGTATTACCTATCACGGTGCGATTGGCAAGAAGACGGCAGGGATACCCCTTGTGGGAGGGTTTGCATCACCTTCTCTTGCAATCATAAAAAAAATAAATCCCGACCTGATTATTCTTACCGACCAGCACGAAAAACTCAGAAAAAAACTGCGTGCCACAAACGCGACACTTGTCGCCCTGACCACAACGAGTCTGGATGCGTCAAGCAACAACATCCTGCTCTTAGGCAGGATATTCAACCGGAAGAAAGAAGCTGCAGCGCTCCTTAAAAAGAACCGCGACCAGATTGCAACAATTGCCGAAAAAGTATCAAAAATCCCTGCCCAAAAGCGCAAACGGGTCATCAGGATCATGGGCAGAAACACCCTGATGACCCCTGGTGACGACTCTTTTCAACAGGCGTTCATCCGC
Organism: Desulfobulbaceae bacterium; assembly: GCA_030627725.1. Lineage (GTDB taxonomy): Bacteria > Desulfobacterota > Desulfobulbia > Desulfobulbales > DAOVSZ01 > DAOVSZ01. The sequence continues at coordinate 3,074 of DAOVSZ010000189.1, read as the reverse complement.
GCGGCAGGAGGCATTTCCCCTACACTCAACAAAACAGGAAAAATCGTTTCGGTCTCAGAGGAAGACTGGCTCAACTTTAACCCGCAGGTCATTTATGCCTGCGGCGGCGACAGGAGCCTTGAGGAGAAGATATTAGGTACCTCTCCCTGGAAGGATGTCGAAGCAGTTGCAGAAGACAGGATATACTACTTCTCCTGTGACCTGACCTGCAGAGCGGCAAGCAATACCGGCCTTTTTGTCTCCTGGCTTGCGGCAAAGATCTATCCGGAAGAATTCTCGCTGCAGGATAATTTCGTTCACAACAGCGGTATTCGTTCTTCTCGTCCGATTGAGCTTTCTCTCGATTATGTCAGCAACACACGTATTGCAGACAGCGTGCATTACGATTTTATCGACAAGACCCTGGTAGTGGAATTCAACGCACCTCAAAAAATTCTTTCAACCCTTGAAGGCACGAAAGACGGCGTTCTGGCAGTGGGGAACCACTACTTCCCTCCCCCCGGATGGGGGCTTGGTCATGATCTGGGAGTTGATGGACTCAGAAACAGGGTCCGGCTCGTCACAGGACTCGCCCCTGAAAAGACAGGTTTCCTCTTTACCGGTGCGAACATGGACAATCTGGCGGTCAGCAAAAAATCTTATCGAGAAATGACCGTCTATGCCCTGGTTACAGCTGGTGTCAAGTCAAATGCCGTTCGCACCTCAAAAGATGACGGCAGATATTATGAACCAGGCACCATCAACATCCTGTTGTTAAGCAATATGCAGCTCTCAAGCCGCGCCATGACACGAGCTCTCATCACGGCAACAGAAGCAAAAACAGCGGCCCTCATGGATATGGACATACGAAGCGCCTATTCCGGAGCCGAAAATCGTGCCACCGGCACCGGCACGGACAATATCCTTGTGGTTCAAGGGACGGGAGTTCGCCTTGAGAATGCCGGCGGACACACTAAACTCGGAGAGCTTATTGCCAAAGCGGTGTACGAAGGGGTCCAGGAGGCGGTGGATAACCAAAATGGTCTGTATACAGAGCGAAATATATTCATGCGTCTTGCAGAGAGAAAAATATCGGTCTATGATCTCCTGGGGGCCACGAAAGCGTATGGCAGTGTCACCACGAGAGAGCTTTCCGAATCCTTGGTAGAAGTCCTCTTAAACCAGAGATATGCAGGCTTTCTGGCTGCCTCGCTGGCAATAAGCGATGCCTATGAAAAGGGCCTTATTGCCGATTTAACGAGTTTTACCAACTGGGGAATGCAGGTTGCCGGAGAACTTGCAGGTTTTGACGTGCAGGAGCTTGATGACATGAAACTCTCAAAAGATATCCCTCACGTACAGCGCATGGCGCTTAACGCCCTGCTCTACGGAATATACCTGAATAGTTACGACACAATAAAGGAAAAATCATGACAGAAATCTTTCACCAAGGCGGGCCGGTCATGTATCCGCTCCTGCTTTGTTCGATCTTAGTTGTCACGGTTATCATCGAGCGGACCATCTTCTGGCTGCAGATCGATCTTGCCAGAAACAGAAAACTCATGGACGAGGTCTTAAAAATATGTCAGGACGGCAACTGGAAGATGGTGCGACAAAAGGTTACAGGATCAAAGGATTATATCATCAGGGTCCTTATTTCAGGCATCGTTCACCGGGAGTTTTCCATGCAGAAAGCTATGGAAGCGGCAGCCATACAGGAGATAAAGCACATGCGCCGCTTCATGGGAGTCCTGGACACCATGATCACGGTGGCGCCGCTTTTAGGCATCTTCGGCACGGTCATCGGCATCATCATTTCCTTTGACATGCTCGGTTCAGCTGGGATCGAAAACCCACGGGCGGTTACAGCAGGAATATCCCAGGCCCTTTTAACCACCGCAGCAGGACTTGGAATCGCGATATTCTCGGTCTTTCCGTACAACTACTTTAACGCCAGGATAGAAAACGCAGCCCATACCATGGAGAAATATGCGACCAGCTTAGAAATTGTCTATGAGAAACTCTGTCAGGACGGACAGAAGGATTAAGGCATGAAGCTTGATATTGTTCTGAAAAAAAAGGCCCGCATCGAGATGCTGCCGCTGATCGACATTGTCTTTCTGCTTCTGGTCTTTTTTATCTATGCCATGCTCTCCATGTCCGTCCACCGTTCACTGCCTGTTGCTCTGCCTGAATCAGCTACCGCAGAACTCGATACGGGAAAATCGATCTCGCTCACAATTACACCCGGTGAAAATACTCACGAGTACACACTCTCTCTCAACAAAGATACGGTCACACTCTCTGCCTTGACCGAACGCCTTAAGGCCCGAGCAGAAAAAAACACTCAAGAAACGGGAAAAAAGACCGGCGTTATGCTTTTTGCCGGCAAAGAGGTGGACTACCAGACACTTTTTAAAGTCCTTGACCAGGTGAGACTGGCAGGAATAACCGATGTCTCGCTGCAGGCTGCAGCAATAGAATAGGAGAAGACCATGCAGTTCAGGCTTGGCACAGCTTTTCTCCTCACACTTCTGATCCATACCTTTATTCTCGGGATAGGAGTTGAATCTTTAAAAGGACGAAAGGGAGAGATTGAAATCCCAAAAAAGCTTTCTTTCTCGCTGCACCAGGTGCAACCGAAAAAAAAGGCGCCACCGCCTGCACTAAAAGAAAAATCGGTAGCAGCAAAACAATTTGAGTCCGTTCCCCAAAAAAAAATCGTACCAGCAAAAAAAATTCATAGCCCCAAACAGCCTGTTTCAGCGACAGAGACACCCATAAAGCAAGAAACTGTTATTGACAGAGCACTCCCGGAACCTGCTCCTGTTCACAACAAAAGTCTTCAAACAGAAGAAAGGGAAACAACACAAAAAACTCCCACAAAGGTCCTGGTGATTCCCCCGCAATACAGCAGAAACCCTGCCCCGCCATATCCGAGAATTGCCAGAAAACGGCGACTGCAGGGAACTGTGATGCTTCAGGTGCTTGTTGATGCTGACGGGAACCCCTCTGAGATAAAACCTGTCTCCTCAAGCGGGCACGGAATTTTAGACAAAGCAGCTTTAACAGCGGTACAAAAATGGACCTTTTCC
>DAOVSZ010000172.1 GCA_030627725.1 Desulfobulbaceae bacterium | reverse complement strand
GGGTCAACGCCGATCTCGAAGTAATTTCCATGCAGGGCTGGAAGAGAAGCATGCTCTTTCGTGAGACCGGACTGCCATGGGTTTTTCCGTCACCGAACATGCCGACTCCGGAAACCGCTCTTGTCTATCCCGGTCAGGTGATATGGGAGGGGACCAATATCTCGGAAGGAAGAGGGACAACGCTCCCCTTTGAGCTTTTCGGCGCTCCTTTTTTCTCCCATGGCCGTATCTTGAAAAGGCTTGAAGAGGTTTCTCTGCCGGGATGCATGCTCAGGCCTGTTGTTTTTGAGCCTACCTCCAACAAATGGAGCGGCAAAGCATGTTCAGGGTTCCATCTGCATGTAACCGACCCGCTCCGATTTTTACCGTACCGCACCACGCTTGCCCTTCTTCAGGCCGCGATGCTTGAATTCCCGGAAGACTTTGCCTGTACGGAACCGCCCTACGAATATGAGTACGAACGCCTGCCGCTTGACCTTATCCTCGGTGATAGAAGTGTTCTTCAATCACTCAAGGATGGTGTTCATGTTTTGGAGCTTGAAAAAGGCTGGGAGGAGGACTTGAAGGAGTTTTCCGAGATGCGGCGGAAATACTTGCTTTACGCGTAAGTGGAGAGGATCGCAGTGAGACGCCAGGAAAAGATGATTATATACAACCTGTTCCCTCCCTTGGCAGGAAGGTTTGCTGATTGGCGAAAACATGTGAAGCGGGCAGCTGAAATGGGTTTTACCTGGGTTTTTGTTAACCCGATTCAACGGCCCGGATCTTCCGGAAGCCTTTACTCAATAGCGGATTATTATGGTTTTAACCCTGTCCTCTTGGACTCCAAGAAGAATAAAGATGATACGGCACAGGTAAAAGAGGCGGTCAACGCTGCGAAAAGATTGGGGCTTAAGATGATGGTTGATCTGGTGATCAGTCATTGCGCAATAGATTCTGATCTCATTCAGAAACACCCCGAGTGGTTTCAATGGGATAGGAAAGGGCGTGTCGTTCATCCTTTCTGTAGAGAAAACGGCAAAAAAGTGGTCTGGAGGGACCTGGCAAAATTCGACCACCGGAACACAAAGGACAAGGAGGGTCTTTTTCAATTCTTTTTGAATGTTGTGAAATTCCTGGTGGGGTTGGGTTTCAGGGGATTTCGATGTGATGCCGCGTATCAGGTTCCCAGGAGTGTGTGGAAAAGGCTCATCCGTGAAACCAAAAAGATGTATCCCGACGTGCTGTTTTTTGCGGAAACTCTCGGATGTCAACCTGATCAAACCAGAAAAACAGCCGGCGCTGGTTTTGATTATATATTTAATAGCTCCAAATGGTGGGATTTTCACGGTCAGTGGCTGTTGAAGCAATATGCCCTGACCCGGGACATCGCCCCCTCCATAAGCTTCCCTGAAAGTCACGATACGGTCAGGCTTTGCGCGGAACTGGACGGCAATCTGGAAGGACTGAAACAACGCTATTTCTTCACCGCCCTTTTTTCAGCAGGAGTCATGATGCCCATGGGTTTTGAATTTGGTTTTCGCAGAAAGCCGCATGTCGTGAAAACCAGGCCGGAAGATTGGGAGCAGACAGAAATTGACCTTACTTCTTTTGTGACAAAGGTTAATAACATCAAGGCCACATACGCAATCTTTCAGGAAGAGACGCCGACGGAGATACTGCCTCACAGTAACCCGAATGTGTTGTTTCTGTGGAAGGCATCGCTTCAAACAAAGGAAGAGGCGCTGATTATTCTGAACAAAGACATGCATCATCACCAACATTTTTATGTTGAGAACTTCCTGGAATACGTCCAGGCAGGGGAAGGGGCCGACTTTGTTGATATTTCGCCCGAATACCCAATGGATTATATCCCGGCGCCATTTGTCTACGATCTCCGGCCCGGGCAAGGAATCGTGTTGATTACTTCAAGATAGATCATCAAGAACAAATAATTTGACCTTATTTGAAAAACAAGGCACGATACGTTATGCATCAGGAGACAGCAAGATATGGCAAATAAATCACATAACGATAGCTATGCGATTTATCAAGGCCGTGCCTTGGAATTATCAGACTTGCCCAATTCTTATGGGAAAACAGGTGTTTATTTGATGGCGGTTGGCCCGTGTCTGGCCCATGTCATTTGGGAAATCGGCGCTGATGATATAAACGAAGTAAAACGTCAGTGCGGTAATGATCTGAATAACTGCCAATCAATTCTCAAGTTTCATGATAGTACAGAGAGTGTTTTCAACGGCGAGCATGCCCATGCCTCTTTTGAGGTGATAATCGATCTGAAAGACAAAAAACTTTATGTCCCTCTTCAGAAGGCCGGCAAGTCATATCGAGTTGAATTAGGGTTTAAAACCGAGGATGGTCAATTTTTTTCGATTGCCAGGTCAAATGTTGCCGAAACTCCTCGTGATAAACCTGAATGCATACTCTCCCCGGATATTGAGCCCGAAAGCTGTGAACCAGAAGAGACAAACATTGACAAAAAAGCTCTTTCCAGAGACAAAGAAGATTTTGCTGAAGAACCGATTTCTGATGATCAGATATGTGCTAAAGAAATAATCACGGAAAAGGTCAACCAGGCAACACGAACTCTGCAGAAAAAGGACCGGCCTGGCGGGGCGCCGGACAACCGATATCCGAACAACCGATATATTGATGCGATTGAAGTCGTGGAGAGTTCCGTTTCCATGGCATCCGAGTGGCCTCGCATAGGCGCGCGACCGCCTTTCCGGTTGCATGCCGGCGCGTTTTCTGATGATTCCGGACACGATGAGAATGTAGACGCGTGTGATCTGACTGAACTAAGCGAAAAAGGGTTTTTATTCGGTGTCTCCTCAAATTAAATCAAAGAATAAGGGATATCTGGCGCTTGTTCTTCATGCGCACCTTCCGTATGTCAGGCATCTTGGAGAGAATGACGCCCTGGAAGAAAGATGGCTTTTTGAGGCCGTCACCGAGACGTATATTCCTCTCCTGCTGGCGCTTGATGGTCTTGTCGAAGACAAGGTCGATTTTCGTTTGACCCTGTCGATCTCCCCCACCCTTGCCTCAATGTTGGATGATCCGTTTTTAAAGTGGCGGTACGTGAAGAGACTTGAGCGGTTGATTGAGTTGGCCGCAAGCGAGATAAGTCGGACCCGCAGCCATCCGGACTTAAACGCTCTGGCGCTCTTTTATCAGCAGCACCTTATGAAGGTGCATGATGCTTTTCTGAATCGATATGATCAAAATCTGATTTCTGCCTTCAAACAATTACAAGATCTCGGCAAAATTGAAATTATCGCCACCGCAGCCACCCATGGCTACCTGCCGCTCCTTTCCGCCGATGCTTCAGCGGCTCGCGCCCAGATTAAGGTTGGGGTCACTCATTATCAACAACTCTTTGATCGCAGCCCGCAAGGTTTCTGGTTGCCGGAGTGCGGGTATTGCTCGGAAGTTGATGCATTGCTTGCCGAGCAATCCATCGCGTATACTATTCTTGAGACCCATGGCCTGACGCGGGCCCATCCGAGGCCAAAATATGGGGTGTATGCTCCGCTCTCTTGCCCCGCCGGCACTGCTGTTTTTGGGCGTGACCCCGAAGCCTCACAGCAGGTTTGGAGTTCAGAAAACGGGTATCCGGGGGATTTTGATTATCGTGAATTTTACCGTGATATCGCCTATGATCTCGATTTTGATTACATAAAGGGTTATTCCCATCAAGGGGAGAAGATTAGAACGGATACCGGTTTTAAATATTGCCGGATTACGGGCAATACAGAACAAAAGGCACTCTATGTGCCTGAACGGGCACGGCAAAAAGCTCTGCTCCATGCTGAAGATTTTCTTGTAAATCGGCTCAGACAAATCGAATATCTGTCTTCGGTCATGGACCGCCCCCCGATCATCGTGGCGCCTTACGATGCAGAACTGTTCGGTCACTGGTGGTTTGAAGGGCCGATGTGGCTCGACTTCCTGATTCGTAAGATCGACCGGCAACCAAAAAAGATCGGCCTTGTTACTCTGTCCGAATATCTGGAAGAACACCCTGTGGATCAAATGGCCGCTCCATCCGCTTCGAGCTGGGGGCATAACGGCACCAACGAAACCTGGATAAACAACCGTAATGACTGGATTTATCCACACCTTCTCCGCGGCGCCCAACGCATGAAAGTCCTGGCCGGCAATCACCCGCGGGCCTCGGGCCTGATCTTACGAGCGCTGAAGCAGGCGGCACGGGAGTTACTTCTGGCCCAATCGAGCGACTGGGCCTTTATGTTAAACGCGGATAAAATGCCGGAATATGCGACCCGAAGGACGAAGACCCACCTCTTGCAGTTTAACCGTCTTGAAAAAGAAATCGAAAACCGGTCGATAGATGAGATATGGCTTGCCGGCATTGAATGCGGCAATAATATCTTCCCAGGGATTGACTATGGCGCATTTTGTTAGGTTAAAGGTATACAACAGAGGCTAAAACAGCATGTTTATCGTGATGATTACCCCAGAGTGTGCTCCGGTAGCCAAGGTCGGTGGATTGGCTGACGTTGTTCAGGGCCTGAGTCGGGAGCTTCAAATGAGGGGCCACGCTGTAGAGATTATTCTGCCATTTTACGACTGCATGCGTTTTGACCGCATCTGGGGATTTCAGAAGACATACAGTGATCTGTGGGTCCCTTTCCACGATCAACATTTTCATTGCGATGTCTATTTCGGCTTTGTCGATGGTCTGAAGTGTTTTTTCATAAAACCGCACTCCTATAACAACCTCTTCAACCGAGGTAAATTTTACGGAGACAATGATGACCGGGAGCGGTTTGCCTTTTTCAGCAGGGCGGCCCTGGAATTCATGTTGAAAAGCAACAAGCATCCCGATATTATCCACTGTCATGACTGGCAGACAGGTCTGGTGCCGGTCCTGTTGTGCGATATCTATAAAAACATGGGGATGTCGCATCCCAGGGTCTGTTATACCCTGCATAACCTGAAACATCAGGGCCTGTGCGGTGAACATATCATACGGCAGGTCGGGCTTGATCCTTCCAATTACCGCAACCATCACCGATTGCTTGACAACCACAACCAGAGCGCCTTCAACTTAATGAAGGGAGGGATTGTTTATTCCAACTTTGTGACTACTGTTTCTCCAAAGTATGCCTGGGAGATAAAATATTCAGAGGTTGGATACGGTCTTCAGGACACCCTGCATGTACATGAAGGGAAATTCGGCGGCGTTCTGAACGGTGTAGATTATAATGTCTGGAATCCGGAGACCGATCCGCATATTGCCTGTCGGTTTTCCATTGATACCATTGATGACAAGTATAAAAATAAAGAAGCGCTCCGTCATCGCCTGTTGCTCGAGGACAATTTCAAGCCGATTGTGGCCGTAGTCAGCCGACTGGACCATCAGAAGGGTGTGCACCTGATTCGTCATGCAATATCATATGCCCTGGCAAACGGCTGTCAGTTTGTCTTACTCGGTTCAAGTCCCGATCCGGCTATCAACAATGACTTCTGGCAGATCAAGCACTCCTTGAATGATAATCCTGATTGCCATCTTGAAATCTCCTACAATGAAGAACTGGCCCATCTGATCTATGCCGGGTCTGACATGATCCTTATCCCCAGCGCCTTTGAGCCCTGCGGTCTGACACAGCTGATCGCGATGAAATACGGCACGGTTCCCGTGGTGCGAAACACCGGTGGTCTGGCATGTACGGTGTTTGATGCGGATTACGCGAACAAGCCGTATCATGAACGGAACGGTTATCTCTTTAACGACCTGAACAATGAAGGCCTGGAATCTGCTCTCAGCAGGGCAATCGGCATGTGGTACAACTATCCGGAACATTTCCGGGGATTGATGCTGAATGGCATGCGTTACGATTATTCATGGAATCATCCAGGCCGGGATTATACAAAAATATATGAGTATATACGGGAATAACTTGTAAGGCCCCGTGTCCTGTTTCAACTGAACAGTGACGGTCCACTGATCGAAATTCCTCTTGATTCACACCGTAACCGGACGTGTCATGTCTGGTACGTACGCCTCCACCCCTCACACCATTTGAGGACATACCCATCAAAAAAATCATATGAAGAAGATAACTGAAGATCTGAAAATAGGTCAGGGACTCTCCCTGCAGATAGAAAGAAGGATGACTGACAAGCATCTGCTGGTGACCCTGG
>DAOVSZ010000195.1 GCA_030627725.1 Desulfobulbaceae bacterium | reverse complement strand
CGGGGGCACAAAAACAAAAAGTGCACCCCATACCGGTAAGCGTCCAGCAGTGCCGTAGATGCGAGGAAGAGGCTTGTACGCTATACAACCGTATGCGGACAGACCGATGACAAAGCAGATGCGGTGCTGCTGGACGTTTACTCGTCATGAGACCTTGCTGCCGTTTGAGACCGGCCTGGAAACAGAAGAAAGGACGAGACCTTCTTCTCCTTTCGCGGCCAGTACCATGCCATGTGAGGTGACGCCCATGAGTTTTGCCGGTTTCAGGTTTGCCACAATAATAACCTGTTTGCCGATTATCTCCTCGGGTCCATAATGCTCTGCAATGCCGGCAACAACCGTTCTCTCCTCAGGCGCCTTAAGGGTGAGTTTTAACAGCCTGTCGGATTTTTTGATCTTTTCCGCCGCAACGATCTCAGCTACCCGTAGATCAAGCTTCGTAAAATCATCAAAAGAGATCATCCCGTCAGTATCAACGGATTCAGATTTTTTCTGCTTTTTCCCCTCCTGCGGTTTGTCCTGTTTTTTCTTCTCTTTCTTTTTCCCCTTTTTGTCCATGCGCGGGAAGAGCGCCTCTCCGACCGTAATGGCGCATCCAGGCTCAAGAAGCCCCCACCGTCCCTGCTGCAGGAGGTCGGGACCAGTATCTATGCCGAGGGAGGCATTCATCTTAACAGCTGTTCCCGGCATAACAGCGGCAAGGCAGAGAGCAAGAAGCCGCAGGGTTTCTAGGAGAGTGTAGAGCACGGTAGCGAGCCTTTCAGCGTTCGTCGGGTCTTTGGCAAGTTCCCAAGGGGCATTCTCAACGATATAGCGGTTCGCCCGGCCGATCACCGCCCACACAGCCTGGAGGGCCTTGTGAAAGGCAAATCCATTCATCTGTGCCTTGAACTCTTCGATCATGGCAACGGCAGCATCTGCGAGTTCTTGGTCGCTTTCAGAGAGATTTCCCTGTTTCGGCGTCTGATTGCCGGCAAATCGTGCGACCATGGTGAGCGAGCGGCTGAACAGGTTGCCGAGATCATTCGCCAGGTCGGAGTTCTGTCGGGCCAGCAGGGATTCGGTGGAAAAGGAGGCGTCAAGGCCGAACGACATCTCGCGCAAAAGAAAATAGCGTACCGTGTCGGCGCCGAACTCATCGACCAGTTCTCCGGGCCGGACCACGTTGCCTATGGTTTTGGACATCTTGGTTTCATTGATGTTCCAGTAGCCGTGTACATGCAGGCGCTTGTAGGGCGCTATCCCGATCGATTGCAGCATGGTCGGCCAGAAGATGGCGTGCGGCTTGAGGATGTCTTTGGCAATGATATGTTCGGCAGCAGGCCAGTATCTGGCAAACAGGTCTTTGTCAGGATAACCGATGCCGGTGATGTAGTTGATCAGGGCGTCAAACCAGACATAGGTGACAAAGTTGGTGTCAAAGGGGAGCGGTATGCCCCAGGTCAGGCGGCTGGTCGGCCTCGAGATGCAAAGGTCCTCAAGCGGTTCCTTGAGAAACGAAAGGACCTCGTTACGATACCGTTCCGGGGTGATGAACTCCGGGTTGTTTTTGATGTGATCTATGAGCCAGTCCTGGTACTTGCTCATCCGGAAGAAATAGTTCTGCTCGCTGATCGGTGCCGGCGGTTTCTGATGGTCCGGACAGTTGCCGTCCACAAGCTCTTTTTCGGTCAGAAAGCGTTCGCAGCCGTTGCAGTACAGGCCTGAATACTCGCTGAAATAGATGTCGCCCTTGTCATAGACATCCTGCAGGATGGACTGGACCACCTGGATATGCTCCTGGTCTGTTGTGCGGATGAAGTTGTCCGGTTCGATGGAGAGCGGCGGCCATGCCGCACGAAACATGCCGCTGATTCGGTCAACATATTCTTTTGGCGAGACGCCGGCCCCAGTTGCCGCTTCGACAATTTTATCTCCATGTTCGTCCGTGCCGGTCTGAAACCGTGAATCTTCGGCGCAGATCCGCTTGAAGCGGCATATGGTGTCAGCCACAATGGTGGAATAGGCATGTCCCAGGTGAGGCTTGGCATTGACGTAAAAAATCGGTGTTGTGATATAAAAGCTCATTGTGTAACTACTTGGATTCAGGGTTGCTGGGTTGCTGGGTTGCTGGACTTCGCCTTTTCTTTTTTTCTTTTCTTCGGAGGTTTGGGATGACGTTTTTTCTTTGGTTTTGGGCTGATTTTTTTGGGTTCTTCCTGGACTGCCTGGCCCCATTCCGCACGGGTCAGCTGTAACCGTGATTCATGGTCGTTCGGGTCAATGACCGTTATGGTCTCCTGCAGGACATCATTGCCGAGCACCTTGGTTGTCTGACCGTTAAGGGTAATCATCTTGCCCGGCTTGGGCATGTTCTTCCGGATCTCGTGATAGGTTTTGTATTCATAGGTCAGGCAGCAGAGCAGGCGATTACAGATACCGGATATCTTGGCAGGATTTAAGGGAAGGTTCTGGGCCTTGGCCATTTTGATAGAGACCGGCGCAAAAACTTTGATATATGAGGAACAGCAGAGTTCCCTGCCGCAACAGCCAAGACCGCCGATCATTTTTGTCTCATGTCGGACGCCGATCTGTCGCATTTCAACGCGGGTGCGAAATTCCTGGACCAGGTCTTTGACGAGTTCGCGGAAATCGATCCTGTTTTCGGCGGTAAAATAAAAGATGATTTTGCTGCCGTTGAAGAAGCGCTCGACAGAGACCAGTTTCATCTGCAGCTGGCGCTTTTCTATCTGCCGGTTACAGATGTCAAAGGCCTCTTTCTCTCGTTCCAGAAGGCGGTCGAATTTTCCCGTTTCTTCTCTGTTTGTCCTGCGCGCGATCGTAAAAGATGCCCTGAGGTTCTTTCCTTGTTCTCCTTCAGGCTGTGGCCCGGGGCCGGTAATGATGCAGGGCTCAAGTCCATGGTCGGTCTGGACCATGACGGGTTCAGACGTCTGCAGGTTCTGGATACGACTGGCGGCAGAGAAAATCTGGCCGTACTTCCGGAAGCGTATATAATGGATCCGGTCAGGTGTAACGCTTTGCCGGCTCTCCGTCTGCGGCCCTGGGGGCGTCATGTCTTGTGTTGTGTCCATATTGGAAACTACAGGGTTAAGGGTTAAGGGTTAAGGGTTAAGGGTTAATCTGACACAATACCATCAAAGCAGCCCAAAGAAAAGAACTTCGCATACCAGTGTCCGGTTACAGTTTCTAAAAAGTTGTTTCCTTGCCTGATCAATCAGCGAAAGTTTCCGGGTAAGCTGCTTCTTGTCCCATCTCCGGCCGGCTTTGGACAGGAGCGGCAGGAGATCTTTACTGATGATTCTTTCCGGAAGACCATTGGCGACAAAGAGAAGATCCCGGAGCCATATTTGCAGAAGATCAAGGAGTTCCGGCAGGTTCTCCTTGTATTTTGCCGAAGCCTCGGCAAGCTCCATTATTGCAGCTACTGATTCCGGCTGTTCTTGAGTAGAGTGCATCAGGGTTTCGACCAGCGTCCTTCTGAAAGACAGCAGTTTTTTCTCAAGAAGCTCTTCAGCCAGGCCAAGGCTTCCCTCGGCAACTGCCGCTAAAGTGAGCGCTTCCTCTCTTTCCAGATCATGTTCTATGACCAGTTTTTTGCTCACCTGATCATAGGGCAGGGAGAAGAAGGGAATCGTCTGACACCGTGAGATGATTGTGGGCAGGATTTTGCCGGCCGTATCAGCGGTCAGGATCAGGACGGTGTTTTCCGGCGGTTCTTCGAGGGTCTTGAGCAGACTGTTGGCAGCTTCCCGCCGCATCGCCTGCACCTCTGTCATGAGCACAATTCGATATCCGGCCTCGTAGGGCGGGTAGGCAAGCGTTTTGATCAGTTCTCTGACCTGGCTGATCTTGATAAAGGCGCCATCCGGCTCTATAACGGTCAGGTCCGGATGGTTGCCGGAACGGAATTTAAGGCATGAGGGGCAGCTGCCGCAGGCAGTATTGTCTTGCCGGGCGTGACAGTTTATAAAGGCGGCAAAGGCAAAGGCCGTTCTTTTTTTGCCGACACCGTCCGGCCCCCTGAACAGATAGGCATGGCTCATTTTTTTCTGATACACGGAGGCCGTAAGCATCTTCACGGCCTTGTCCTGGCCGATCAGGGATGTGAATGAAAAGGGAGAAGAGGGCATTTTTTTATAGGCAATAGGTTAAAGGCTAGCCAACTGCGCTGAAGGGACAAAGGGACAGAGTTTATTGAATAATTCTGATAGATACATTCCTTCCCTTTGTGCCTTTGTCACTCTGTGCCTTCGAAGTCTTCGCTTATCTGTGCCTGGTTTTTAAAATGTTTTTAAAAAAGAGTTGCTTGGCGTGAATCCGTTGGCTTTTTCTTTTGTGGTTTCGTCTTCTTTGCCGCAGGATTTTCAGCCGTATTTTCCATCTCAACCGGGTGTGGTGCGATGGGTTCCTGTTCTGCATCCGGGGTCGGCCCTGGTTCCGCCGGAGGCTTATCCGCAAAGCTGAACAGGGATTTGGCCGGATGGTGTTCAGGTTCTTCTGCCGGCTTTTCCTCTGGCTCTTCCTCCGAGTGGCCCCTCACAAAGAGGAAGCGCTCTAAGGTTCGCTGGTATTCCGTCCACTGATATCCCTCATCCTTTGCCTGATTTCCCAACCGGTCGATGTAGTTGATTTTCGCGTCCATGTCATCGATGAAATGAAGGACAAAGGATTCAAGGACCATCGGCACAGCCGGTGATCCGAATTCATGTTTCCCATGATGACTCAAGATCATATGTTTGAGCCGGACCAGCAGGTCGTCCGGGAACGAGGCCAGGGGTACGGTTTTTTCCTGAAGCATCTCAACGCCAAGCACCATATGGCCGACAAGGCGCCCGCAGTCGGAATAATCAAAGGGGTAATTTTCAAAGGAAAATTCTTGTATCTTGCCGATATCGTGGAGCATGGCGCCGGAAAGAAGCAGGGACCGGTCGAGGGAGGGGTAGAGCCCGGCAACCATATCGGCAAGGCGGGTTACCGCCAGGGTGTGCTCAAGCAGGCCGCCGATGTAGGCATGGTGCATTAATTTTGCCGCAGGCGCCTTTTTCAGGTCCTTCATAAAGTCGTCATCACGGAAAAACTCCAGCAGAAGTCCTCGCAGATGGGTATCTGTGATGCTCTCGGCAAATGCGGTGAGTTCGTCGGCCATGGCGTTGATATCGCCGGCTGCCGCAGGCAGAAACAAAGAAAGATCAAGGTGAGTTGAATCAACAGCAGCAAGCGAATTGATCTTAAGCTGCAGGATATCCTTGTACGACTGCGCCTGGCCGTTAAGCGAAATCACGCTGCCGGGTGCGCATTCTTCCATGAACCGGTCAGCCTGTTCCCAGACCCGTCCCGCCATTTCACCGGTCGCGTCCATGACCGTAAGCATCAGGTAGGGTTTCCCGTTTTTGGTCTCCGCCCGGCGCATCTCCTTGACCAGGAAAAGGTCCTGCACGTGCTGACCGTCGTCTATGTCTTTGATGCTTTGATTTTTTTGTGTATCCATTTGCACCAGTTCTGGAAAACCTCCTTGTTCAAAATATGATTCCATCGCATGGTATATGCGTCCTTTGATTTCCGGGACATAGAGGTCAAAAGGTATGTCCCGGAAATTTTAGAAATGCATGAAAACTTAAGGGAAATATTTCGGAGCTGATACTGCGGCCGCGAAGAGATGTTGCTATTT
>DAOVSZ010000042.1 GCA_030627725.1 Desulfobulbaceae bacterium | reverse complement strand
TTGCAGCAGGGAGACAACGATGTGTGTTCTTTCCCAATAAGGGCATTTCACCGTCTGAGGGTGCGAATAAGATCCTGGAGAAGATGCAGGGCCTGATCAGGCTGTAATGACAGTAAAAAAGCGTTTTCTTCTCCAGAAAATTGGAGAATCCCGTTGTTTCTCAGATCTGTTGAAGAGCGTCTCGTCGAGCGTTTAATTCTGGATGCCAGTTCCTTTGTCAGATGCAGAAAGACAGCACGGTCATCGCGCATCTTTTTAAGAAGAGAATGTTTATTAATGCGCAGGAGGCAGGTGCGCCTGGTAGTTCTGACGGTTGAATGTCTTTTTTGTGCCTGCAGAATGGCTGCTTCACCAAAAAAGTCATTTTTCGTGAGGACTTCAAGAACCGTCTTTTCATCATTACGCTGGAATGAAATTTCGACCGAACCACTTTGGATTATGTAGATATCTTCAGCCGGATCTCCCGGTTTGTAGATTGTTGCGCCGGCCTCATGGACGGTCCCGATCAGGTCTTCTCCTTCATGAAACGAGCTGAATGAGTGAGTATAATCGTTCATGTCCAACCCCCGGTTTTTTCTAGTGTCTGTTGTGTACCGAATCTTTTTTTCAGAAACTATCTATTTTTTTCAGAAACTATCTCTAAAATAGCAGCCGTAAAAAAAAATAAAATCACCGTACCGGGGTATTTTCAGGGTATTTTTTTAAATAATTCCTTTCTGCCTCGCTTTGCTAAGGGCTTCTTTTCTGTTTTTGGCGTGGAGTTTTTCGTAGATGTTCTTTATGTGGGAGTGGATGGTATGCGGGCTGATGCAAAGTTTGTCGCCAAGTTCCTTATAGGTCAGACCCTTCTGAAGGCCGCCCAGGATCTCTTTTTCTCGGGCTGTCAGCAAATACGGGTCGTCGTTGGTGCCCTCCTGGAACTCACTGATGACCGCCCTGGCGATCTTAGGACTCATCGGCGCGCCGCCCAGGCTTAAGTTGTGTATTGCCTCAATAAGTTCCCTGGGGGCCGCGCCTTTTAAGATATAGCCGGATGCCCCGGCCTTGATGGCGGCAAACACGGTGTCGCGGTTGTCAAAAACAGTATGCACCATGATGTCGATTTCAGGATAGCCGGCCTTGATTTTTTTTGTCAGTTCTATTCCGGACATGCCGGGCAGGCCAAGATCGAGAAGCAGAATGTCAGGGAGATTGTCCGGCCTGTCTTCCAGGCTGTCTTCAGCGCCCGTCAAATTGAAACTGCTGTCGAGCTCTTCCGCGGAACCATAGCTGCAGCACACTTCAAGGTCAGGTTCGCCATTGATAAGAAAGGCAAGATTTTCCCGTAACAGGGTGTTGTCTTCAACTATTCCGATTTTCATGGTGGTCGTGACCTTAAGTTAGGTGAGAAGTTCCTGGTAATCCTGAGTCAAAGGGATATTGATCCTGATCCTGACTCCGTCTTCAGAGATGATTTCAATATCGCCGCCAAGTTCTTTTACACGTGTTTCCATGCTGAGGAGCCCTCTGCCGCCGCCTGTCTTTGGTTCGATACCCTTGCCGTTATCGGCAATCATGCAGTGTATATCGTTTGTTGTCACCTCAAGTGTTATTGTAACCATTGAGGCGTTTGCGTGTTTGATAATATTGGTGAGCGCCTCCTTGATTGTCCTGAAAAGATTCATGTAGACGATTGTTGTCGGGGGCGAGGCCTCATGGCTTATGTTTGAGGAAAGATCAAAGGAGATACTGTGGGAGGAAAGGATCTTGTTGCAGTACTGGCGCATTTCCGCGAGCAGGCTCTGCCAGTTTGCCTCGTGATCGTCCAGAATATTCATATAGTTCCTGATTTCAATCATAGAGTCCTGGCAGACATCCGCTATACTGGAAAAAGTCTTCTGCATCTCCGTATCTTCAGAGCGGTTTTTTGCTATTTCCGCGAGCAGTTTGATATTGGTGAGGCTTCCTCCGATTCCGTCATGGAGATCGTTGACCAGCCGTTTTTTCACCTGTTCCGCCTTTTTTCGTTCCGTGATGTCACGCATTATCGCGACAGCATGCCATTCTCCTTTGAGTTCAAGACTTGCCAGTGAAAGTTCTACCGGGAATTTTGTACCGTCCTTTTTTATTGTCAGTATCTCCATTGTCCTGTCAGTGAATTCACCTGTGCCGTTTTTTAATACAAAGTCGAGTCCACTCCTGGACGAGGAGGGATAATTCGATGGCGCCAGGGTCTCATAAAATTTTTTGCCGGTGATTTCATCAGAGGAATAACCGAATATTTTCTCCGCTGCCGGGTTCCAGTAGGAAATCCGTTTCTCGGCATTTATCATGATAATGGCGTCATTGGCGGTATTGGTAATCGTCCGGTAGATCCTTTCCCCTTCCAGGAGTTTTTCTCTGGAGTCGATCAGGTTTTTTTTCATTCTGGAAAAAGAAAGAGCCGTGTCTTGGATCTCATTGAAGATGGATTCGGTGTCAAAAGTTGTGGTCAGGTCGTTTTGCTGTATGGCCTTGGCTTCATTCTGCAGGTTTTCAATGGGGCGGGTAATTGTCTTGGAAAAAAGCAGTCCGAGCAGGGTGACAAAAACAGATATGAGGACGGTTGCAAAGATGTTGAAGAGCCGGTTTGTCTTGATGGTGCCGAGATAATCGTCTTCAGGGAGATAGACGCCGATGTACCAGGTTATCCTGGGATCGGGAAAGGGAGTGAACATACAGAGATAATTTTTGCCCTCAACCTGAAATGAGGCAAAGAGCGATTCAGTGAGGTGTATGTATCCTTTGTCGTCGTGCGTCCGGTGTATCGCGTTATACGCCTTATGGAGAATTTCATCACCTACCTCATTGACTTTGGGTAGTCTGATGGCCTCCTTGTCTTTTGTGACGGTCAGGTTCTTAATATCCTGACAGGCGATAACATCTCCGTTATGGTTCAGTATAAATGCCTTGCCGGATTTGCCGACCCGTAATTTGCTGATAAAGGTAGACAGTTCCGCGATCCCGATATCAACACCGACTATCCCTTTTAACCGGTTGTTTCCGTCGTAAGAAGGACCGGCAATGGTCACTCCCGGTTTCTTGGAGGTAAAGAAGATATACGGGTCGGTCCAGACAATTTTCTGCTGCTTCAATGCCTTTTGATACCATGGCCGTTCCCGGGGGTCATAGGGGTCGTCCGGGGTCATTTCTCTGTTGATGAGGTTGAAGTCGCTGTCGCGCCAGATGAGTTCGACATTTTTCTTGCCGTCAGAGTGTCTGATGATTTTTGTCCTGAATCCCTCGGCGATTTTCGTCTCGTTGTGGCTCACATAGAAAAAATTTCCTTCCGGGGTGCCGAAGTAGATGCCTGCCAGGTGCGGGTAGATGGAAAGCTGGTCAAAGAAATACCTCTCCAGTGCAGTTGCCCCTTCAATCTCATTGGTGACCACGTTGGCGCTTAAGAGATTTTTGGTGAGATAGGCTGCGCTCTTTGCCTTGTTGATATGGTTGAATGACTGCTCAAGGGTAAGGTCGGAGATGTTCTGCATGATGTCCTTGGCGTGTCGGGTAAGGGTCCGCTCTGAGGACATATAGGAATACGGGGTAATAATGAGGTTTGTTCCCCAGACCAGGAGAAGCAGGAATAGTATAATTGAGAGCCGAAGAGAAAGTTTCATGTATGCTCTCTGGTCTTGGCAAATACAACGTCCGGCCACTGTTCCATGATATACCCTACGTGCCATTGGCCTGGGGCAAGATAGGTCAGGTGGCCTTCGGCGTCAAAAGCGAGGTTGGACTGATTTTTTTTCTGGAATTCAGCCAATCTTTTCGGGTCGTCGCATTCGATCCATCTGGCGGTTGCAAGGTCCATGGGTTCATAGACCGCATCGACCCAGTATTCGTCCTTGAGGCGCGCCATGGTGACGTCAAACTGCAGGACGCCGACAGCGCCCAGGATATAGTCGCTGCCCAGGAGCGGCCGGAAGAACTGGACCGCGCCTTCCTCTGCCAGCTGGGTAAGGCCTTTCTGGAGCTGCTTCATCTTGAGCGGGCTCTTGAGGAGGACGCGTCTGAAATGCTCCGGCGCGAAATTCGGGATGCCGGTGAATTTAAGCTCTTCCTTCTGGGTAAAGGTATCGCCGATCTTGATCGTGCCGTGGTTGTGGATGCCGATGATGTCGCCGGGAAAGGCCTCTTCCACGTTGGTCCGGTCCTGGGCCATGAAGATGGTGGCGTTTGCCAGGGTAATCTCCTTTTCCAGCCGATGATGGATGACCTTCATGCCCCGTTTGAAGATGCCGGAACAGATCCGCATAAAGGCGATTCTGTCCCGGTGCGCCGGGTTCATGTTTGCCTGGATCTTGAAGACAAAGCCTGAGAAGGGCTCTTCGTAAGGTGATACCTCGCGGGTGGCGGCGGTCGAGGGTCTTGGGTCGGGCGCCATCTCGACAAAGGCGTCGAGCAGCTCCTTGACCCCGAAGTTGTTGATTGCGCTGCCGAAAAAGACAGGGGTCTGGTTGCCTTTGAGGTAATGCGAAAGCTCAAAGGGGTTGGCCGCCCCTTCCAGGAGTTCGATGTCTTCACGCAGTTCGTCCGCCTGGCTGCCTAAAAGATCATCAAGTCTCGTATCAGCAAGATCAGAGATGACAATCGCCTCTTCATGCCGTGTGTTCTGCCCTGCCTTGAAAATGTGGAGTTCTTTGCGGAAGAGGTTGTAGACGCCCTTAAAGCTTTTTCCCATGCCGATCGGCCAGGAAAGCGGCGCGCATTCTACCTGCAGCTTGTCTTCGATATCAGCAAGGATGTCAAGAGGCGCCAGGCCTTCCCGATCGAGCTTGTTGATAAAGGTGATGATCGGGGTGTTCCGCATCCTGCAGACCTCCATCAGCTTTTCGGTCTGCGGTTCCACTCCCTTGGCGCTGTCGATCACCATGAGGGCGCTGTCAACCGCTGTCAGGACCCGGAAGGTGTCCTCGGAAAAATCCTGATGCCCAGGGGTGTCCAGCAGGTTTATCTCATAATCACGGTAGTTGAATTTCATCACCGAGGTGGTGACGGATATCCCGCGCTCCTTTTCAATCGACATCCAGTCGCTTGTCGCATGCCGCTCGGCCTTGCGCGACTTGACCGCGCCGGCAAGCGTAATCGCGCCGCCAAAGAGCAGGAGTTTTTCGGTCAGGGTCGTTTTGCCGGCGTCCGGATGGCTGATGATTCCGAATGTCCGGCGCCGTTTGATCTCTTTTTCATGCTGTTTTATGTTCACTGCTGTACTCTTCAGTAAAGGTTTGTTTTGTAACTTTTCAGCAGTGCACCCCAAGGGCACTTCCTGCGGGGCGCCCGAGATGTTCGTAGGCAGGCCGCCCGGCTATACATCGGTATGCTGGAAGGGCTGATCACGGACAGATTGGGTGCTGCTGAATAGTTACGTTTTCAGAACAAAAAAACGGGCCGTAAGAGGCCCGTTTCGGGTAGGTTGATAGAATTATTTTACAAATATACAATAGTTGCTCATTTTCTGCAAAAAAAATATCTGCGCTCCTCCTTTCCCTTGCTTAAAGGTAACTATTCAGGTGGAGCAGCAAACATGGCCTAAACTCCATCCTGTAACTTTCAGATGTGCTTCATATTCGTTCATTTAGGCGTGCGAAGCATACTTGTGCTATTCGAGCAGGTCGAAATGGGCGAAGATGGAGTGCAGCTGAATAGTTACGCTCAAAGTTGTCTTGACATTTTCTTGAGCGCTGTATCATATTGATTATAGAAATAATCTTTTGACTGCGTCTCTCTCTGTGAATTTATTACGATTTTTTCGGATTTTTTCATTTTTGAAAAAGGAATGTCCATGAAAAAATTTACCTGGGTCATCGCCTCGATACTTCTGATTTTAGGTGTGCTTTACAGCAGGTCGTTTTTCTTTACGGAACCGGTCCCGGACACGAAGATGGCGCCGGATGTGCGGCAGTTGGAAACGCAGACGCCCTTGGTTTCATCCCCGGAAGAAATAAAATCCGAAAGCAGCGCCGGGACCACATTTCCACCAAAGGCCGAGCCTCTGCTCATCCCGATTTTCATGTGGCCGCCGTTTTATATGAAAGATGATTCCGGCAGGTGGACAGGGGCGGACACCGAGATTGTCGAGACGGTCTTAGGACGGATGGGATATCGCGTGGAGCTGGTTGAGATGCCTTTTGCCAGGGCGCTTGAAGAGATGAAATCGGCAAAATATCCGGCGCTGATGCCATGTGTCGTCGGCGGCGGACGGGAAGAGTTTGTCCTCTTTTCAGAGCCTGTGTCTTCCATCTATTCGGTGCTCTGGAAAAAGAGAGGCGATCCTTTTTGCTGGACCGACTATGATGATCTTGCGGGCCGTGTGATAGGGGCCTCCCATTATCATTACGGCGCGGGATTTTTTGAGGCTGCCGAGGCCGGGAAGTTCACGCTCGACATGGTCGCGGCCAAGGCGCCTGAAGTCATTCATTTTCGTAAACTCCTGCAGGGAAAGACCGATATGTTTATCTGTGAGTTGAGCGTGGGGCTCTATCTGCGCGATAAGCATGCGCCGGAGTTCGACCAGGTGGATTATTGTCCGACCGGCGTCGGCCCGACGCGGCCCTTCTGTCTTGCCGTGTCCAGGAAATACTTTGAGGGCCGTGAAGATCAGATGCATGCCTTTGTGGACGCCTTTAACCGGGAATTGACCGTGTTTGCCGGGGAAGGCGGTCGAAAAGAGATATTCGACAGGTATCATATGTTGATCAATGTCGATGATCAAGGCAGGGTTATCGTGCCTGGAGGGAAACGGCGGCCTGAATGAACCCGAAAAAAATCAACATAATCTTCTGGATGTCGCTTGTCTTTCTGTTTTGCGTCTTTGTGATTTTCTGGGAGAGAAATACCTTGCAAAAAGACAGAGCGGAATTGCGTAAAAAGATCCAGGTTATTGAAGGCGCGCTCTGGAACCTTGACCCTGAAGGACCGGTTGAATATCTGAAGCTCTCGGCCAGGCTCGGAAAGTATGAACGTATCACCGTGTTTGCCGTAGGCGATACAGTGTTTCTCGACGTGCCCGGTCCGGAGGTAGGCTTGCTGGACAGGATTTTGATCAATATCGGCCTGATCCCGAAGGTCCGACTTGAGGCGGACATCTTGCATGACGGCCTGATTGTCGGCAGAGTCGAGGCGCTTCACCTCCATAATACTATTTATCTTTATATGTATCTGCTCGTTATTATGGGTCTTGTCCTTCTTGTCGTCAACCTCTTCACCAAGACCCTGCATGCAAAGCAGACCCTTGAGATACGCGTGGAGGAGAGGACGGCGGAATTACGGCTGAAGATAATCGAGCGTAAAATGGCCGAAGAAGAAAAGGCCACATTGGAAGTCCAGCTCCGGCAGGCCCAGAAAATGGAGGCGATCGGCACCTTGGCCGGTGGGATAGCCCATGACTTTAACAATATCCTGGCGGCTATTATCGGGTATGCGGAACTGGCCAAGGACGACATTCCGGCTGATTCACCTTCCAGTGCCATGATAGATGAGGTGCTGAAGGCGGGCAACCGCGCCAAAGAGCTGGTGAAACATATCCTGTCGTTCAGTCGTAAAACCGGACAGGAGCGCATTCCGATTCAAATCCATCATATCGTCAACGAGGCGCTGAAGCTCCTCCGGGCAACGATCCCGACCACTATTGAAATCCGGCGTCATATTGATTCTCATTGCGGGAATATTCTGGCCGATCCTGTTCAGATGCACCAGGTGCTGATGAATCTCTGTACAAACGCCGCTCATTCCATGGAGGAAAAGGGAGAAGGAGTCCTGGAAATCCGTCTGGAAGGCGCTCGGCTCACGGCGGATGATCTGGCGACTGAGCCTACCCTCACGCCTGGACCATATGTAAGGCTTTCGGTAAGCGATACCGGGACCGGCATTGACAAGAACCATATTGACCGGATCTTTGATCCCTATTTCACCACAAAGGACGTGGGCAAGGGTTCCGGCATGGGGCTGGCCGTTGTCCATGGGATCGTCAAAAATCATGAAGGTATGCTTATCGTGAAGAGCAAGGTTGGAGAAGGTACGACCTTTACCGTATATTTTCCAAGAGTTGAAGATGAGGTCCGGCTGGAAAGTGAAGACACCGGCCCCCCTTGCGGCGGCACTGAAAGGATCCTGATGGTGGATGATGAAGAGGCGATGGTCGACATGACCAGAAGAAATCTGGAGAACCTCGGGTATTCTGTCGTGACCAAAACAAGCAGCGTGGCGGCCTATGAACTGTTCCGTTCCCGGCCGGCGGCATTTGATCTCGTGATCACCGATCAGACCATGCCCAAGCTGACAGGGGACCAGCTGTCGATGAAATTGATGAATATCAGACCGGATATTCCGATCATTCTATGCACCGGTTTCAGTTCGAAAATCGACAAGGAAAGAGCCGAGGCTGTCGGGATCAGGGCCTTTGCCATGAAACCGGTTGCCTTGAAGGAATTTTCAAAAACCATCCGGCAGGTCCTGGATGGGGATCGGATTCATACATTAAACAAGAAGTGACAGATATCACCGTCTTCTATGATATAGTCGCGACCGTTCAGCTGCATCTTGCCGGCGTCTTTGACCGCCTGCTCGGAGCCTGCGGCCATCAGATCGTCGTATTTCATCACCTCGGCCCGGATAAATCCCCGCTCGATATCACTGTGGATCTTGCCGCCCGCGATCGGCGCGGATGACCCTTTTCTGATCGTCCAGGCCCGGCACTCGTCTTCTCCGACCGTGTAGAAGCTCATAAGCCCGAGCGCCTTGTAAAGCGCCGCGTTGATCCTGTCCAGGCTCGGCAGTGACAGGCCCATGGCGTCCATGAATTCTTTTCTTTCTTCAGGGTCCTCGATTGCGGCGATCTCCTGCTCTATCTCGCACGAGATGGTGAAGATATCAGGGCCGAAATCCTTGCCGATATCATCTTCCGAGATGTTGTAGGCATTAAGAATCGGTTTTCTGGTCACCAGATCAAGGCTTCTGACCGCAGCATCTTCGTGTGGTTCCAATTCTACGGTTGACAGGAGTTGTTCGTTCTCAAGCGCCTCGTTGAATCGTAAAAGGATCTCTTCTTCCAATTTCTGGGCCTGGGTCTGGCCTGCCTTTTTTTCCTTGTTGATCCGTGTCAGCCGTGTTTCCAGAAGCTGCATGTCAGCCAGGACCAGCTCATCCATGATCATTGCCCGGTCGCGCTCAGGGTCGATTGAGCCTGCCGGGTGATAGACGTTTGATGCCTCAAAGGAGCGGATAAGCAGAAAGAGAAGGTCGCATTTTCGTGCCGATTCCATCCATTCGCGCGCCTTCGAATTTTCCGTGATATCCGGACAGAGGACGAACAGGTTCTCCGCATAGATCTTTTTGGTCGGCTTGTAGAGATCGGTCAGGGCATCGATCCGTTCGTCTCTGATATGCGCGATCCCCTCAATTGCCTCGCCTGGTTTGCGTGTCGCTGACACATCACGCCCGGTGAGCAGGGTAAAAAGAGTTTTCTTGCCGGTCTGTGCCAGGCCTAACAGTGCTATTTTCATGGTATTTTCTTCTTAGTGGTCGGATATGTTAATCTCAAGTGATAATGCCGGATAAAAAAACGGGCCGAAAAAAGCCCGTTTTTTTTGCCGAATCTGTTTCAAAAAAAATATACCTCATGTTGGGTAAATCTGCAAAAGAATGTTTGATAACCTGATCGTGTGCAGCTGGTGAGCGCAGCGAATGAGCGGATGGAGTGCTGCTGAACAGTTACCCTTATTTTATTATCACGGTATGCATATCACCGGTTGCCGGGTTACGGTACCGTACTTCGCAAGAAACTGCTCCTTCAGGCAGGGGAGCGGCGAGAAGGAGGCTTATTCGATGACTTCCTTCTGAAAGGTCCTTGAGCAGCCATTTTGCCTCGCCGTCCTTTTTTGTTCTGGTGGCAGGTTCTGCCTTCATCGTTTCAGTCCCCTTTGGAAGGCGCATAATTATGATGACCGAGGAGGGCGGGGGAGACTTGATTGAAAGTTCAAGCACGATTTCGGTCCCTTCACTGCTCACGTATTCTCCTGATATGAGTTCAGCTGCAGCAGAGATCGCGGGTAATATGCAATGTGCGGCAGACAAGGATATGGAGATAAAAAATATTAAAAAAATAGGGTGGCTTCTGTATTTTTTCTCTTTATACATGTTGTACCTTCCTTGTTAGCTTTTTATCCTGACCCCTGACCCCTGACCCCTGAATCTATGGTTTTATAGCAAAATCCCCTTTCTCTTCATCCCACTGATACCCGTTTCCAGCCCACATATCCTCAATTTTGCTGATATCGATATCAAGGTCCTCCACGGCGCTGAACCTGTCATAGACGGTGAGAATCTCCTCGTCATCGATAAAGCCGTCACTGTTGTTGTCAGCCCAGTGATAGTAGCTGACCTGGATGATATGATCACCGCGTAAAGCAGAGGTCGAGGCAAATCCCTTTTTCATGGTGACGGAGCCGTCAAATACAAGATCTGTATTCACATTGTCAGGTGGGGTAAACCTTGCCATATAGAAAAAGGAGATCTTCTTGTTGTTCGATTTCCGGATCCATTTGAGCTCATTTGTTTTCCGGTCCAGAGTAGTAAATGGTGGCGAACCCGCGATGGGAACACAGCCGTAAGGCAGTGTTTCCTTCAAGATCAGTGAAAGAGATTCGGTTGACTCGGTAGCGACATGGATTGCAACCGGAAAGGGGGTCCCGGGAGGTGTATGGGGGGGAAGGACCCTGATGGCTGAAACTGAAAGCGGCTGATGGTTTTTCGTGTTCAGCCAGAGGAGTGATGCGATTCCAAACAGGGTGACAATACTCAAGATAAAAAAAAGAGAGGGAAATTTTTTTGCAGGAATCTTCTCAGGCGGCTGATCTTCCGCAGCAGGTCCTGCCGGGGGGGGCGGAATCTCTTCCCGGACAAGAACCGGCTCTTTTTTTTCCTCAGATTCTTGTTTGTCTTCAAGGATATCATCAAGCGGCGCTTCAAGCGCTTCGGCGAGCTTGAGGGCGTTTTCTCTTTTGATTGTCGGATACCGTTTGTTTTCCCAGCGTGAGATCGTATCGGTGGTAACGCCGACTGCTGTAGCCAGATAGAGTTGCGTCAGTCCTTTGGATTCTCTGATCGAACGGACCTTGGCCCCGTCAATCTCGATCATTGGAATGCCGCTGTAAGAAGGTGTGTTGGTCATTTATTGTATAGATCCGTTTGAACTGTTTAAACCGTTTAAATCGCTTGAACGGTTTCCTGGCTTTCTCCAGTATGGTGAAAGCAGATACAGAAGAATCGGTCCAGCTAGAAATCCCAAGGGCGAGATGAAGACCGCTGGAATTATTCCTAAGATTATACTGATTCCGATTTCCGGAATTGACAGGGTCGGAAGGATACTGCTGAAATGCTGCCAGTTGATATTAAAAGAGCACATCAGGAGTCCGGCAGAGAGCATGATGATAAAATTTCCCGGGTAGGGGAGGCATGCAATGCCTGCGGTGACAAGCCAGGCAGAGGCGGGACTGGGAAGGCCTCTGAAAAATCCTGGCGGGGTGATGTCTTTTGAGCGTCCGTAGTCATAGAGTCTGAGCCCTGTGGCCATCAGATAGAGGACACCTCCGATGAGGGCCGCAGGGCTCCAGCCGGCGGTGGATGCAACAAGGGCGGCCGGGGCCAGTCCGAAACTGATCAGGTCCGCCACTGTATCGAAATGTTTGCCAAAATCACTCTCCACGCCAAGGCGTCTGGCGGCAGCCCCGTCCGAGAGGTCAAAACCCATGGCCGCGAAGATGTAGAGTACTCCGGCCCTGATATCTCCTTTTATTGCACAGGCAATGGCCAGGATGCCGCAGAGAAGGTTGCACAGGGTGATGAGATGTGGAATAAGCTGATAAAGCGGGCTCTTGGCCTTGGCTGGGAGTATCCGGATTCCGACAGAGATGGCAGCTAAGATGAGCGCTGCCCAGATGAGCAGATTGCCCACGGTATTGAGTTTGGCAAAACCGGTCAGGACCGCTATGCTGAAAAAAATCTTGGAAATGTTCTGACAGACCGCCTTTTTCTTGCCGAATTCATTGGCGCCCTGGACCTGGACGCCTCTCAAAAATGTCGAGGCGATATCGAGAGAGAACAGGATGATAAGAGCGGTTTTGCTGATCGCGGGCCAGAACAGGACAAGGGAGCTGTAGGTTATGAATTTGTCTACAAGGGGATCAAGGACCTTTCCTTCACTGCTCACCTGGCCTGTCTCGCGAGCCAGAGCGCCGTCGACAATATCGAACGCGATGACTGTTGTGACCAGCAGAATAGCGGCAAGGCCTATTGCCTGCCACCAGACGCCGCTCCATTCGCCAAGTTCATGCATATAGACCCACATGAACCAGCCAGGCACGAAAAAAAACAGCCTGCCAAGGGTGATCTGGTTCGGCGAGATTCCAAGATCATACCCGATCCAGCGGACGAATCGTGTGAAGAGTTTTTGTGTCATAGTGTGTGAGAAGGTTTACGGATAGTAAATTTTTTACAACATTATACTTCCTTGCTGAACAACGC
>DAOVSZ010000097.1 GCA_030627725.1 Desulfobulbaceae bacterium | reverse complement strand
GTGTAATTTCGAGACATTACAAGACAAAGTGTCATTTTTAGGTGTTAAGCTTATTCCGTATACCACCAACAAGCCTTTTTGTTGAATCATACGGGGTGAATATAGGAAAATCACAAGACATGAGTTCAGGAGTCAAACAAACTATCGCCAGACCGGTACAGCACAGATTGCTGATTCCGCTGGCGTGTGTTCTGCTGTTGCTGGTGGGAATATCCTCAGCGACCCTGCTTCTTAATCAGCAACGGCACATGCGGCAGTCCAGCCGGCATCTCATGAAGGATGTGGGCCGCAGCCTTGACATATCATTGGCGCGAAACGCCAGGATGCTCACTACCCTGGGAGATGGTCTTCTCCAGAACCCAGAGCTGCACGAGGCCCTGCAGGCCCGGGACCGTGACCGGTTGCTTGCCGCCTTTGGCCCGACGTTCCAAAAACTCCGGAAGAAGTACTCCATCACCCATTTTTACTTTCACCGTCCCGACCGGGTAAATTTAGTCCGGATGCACAAGCCGGAAAAGCATGGCGATCTCATCAATCGGTTCACCCTGCGCCAAGCGGAGAACAGCGGCAAGGCGGCCTGGGGCAACGAGCTGGGGCCGCTGGGAATCTTCACCCTGAGGGTTGTGCAGCCGGTCTATGCCGGTGATGTCCGTATCGGCTATCTGGAGTTTGGCCAGGAGATTAAGGGTCAGGTCCGTTTTCTGCACCAGCGGCTCGAAGTTGAGTTGGCGATGATTATCCACAAAGACGTCCTTGAGCGGCACACATGGGAAGCCGGCATGGAGATGCTTGGCAGAGAGTCCCATTGGGAACGCTACGAGAAAGTGGCGCTCATTTATTATACGCAACCCCATTTCCCGTCCGAATTGGACAGCTCTATTTACGGTGACACGGGGCATAGGCATGGCACTTTGGAAAGGGAGGTGCAGTTCGACAACAAGTCGTGGCAACTGATTATTCATCCCATGAAAGATGCGTCCGGCGCCGAGATCGGAGACCTGCTCATATTACGTGACATTACAGCAATAAAAGCTCAGTTTGCCCGACTCGTTACAGCGACTGTTCTCTGTGCGCTGCTCCTGTTGGGCGGTGTACTGAGTTTTTATTATGTGATACTGCGGCAAACCGACCGGGGAATCCGTAAACAACATGAAAAGATGCGGGAAAGCGAAGAAAAATATCGTACTCTGATTAATACCACTGACACGGGTTATCTCATTCTTGATGAAGCCGGCAAAGTAATCGATGCGAATCAGGAATATGTTCGTCTGACAGGGCATGAAACGCTGGATGACATTCTTGGGAGAAGTGTTATCGAATGGACAGCGCCACATGACCTTGAGAGAAATGCCAAGGAAGTAAAAAAATGTCTGGAGCAAGGGTTTGTCAAAGATCTGGAGATTAACTATGTCCATAGAGATGGCACAGTTGTGCCGATTGAAATTAATGCAAAGGTTGTTGAGACAGAAGATAGGCTGCAAATACTGTCGCTTTGCCGTGACATAACCGAGCGCAAGCAGGCTGAAAATGAAATACTTACAAGCCGCGAGGAGGCGCGTCGTGAAAGAAACAATTTTCGGAACATCCTGAACAGTATGGTCGACGGCGTCTACATCGTGAACGCACACCATGATATTGAGTATGTAAACCCCATCCTCAAAGATGCATTCGGCAAGATCAAGGGCCAAAAATGCTTTGAGTATTTTCACGATCGCAGTGCGGAATGTCCATGGTGTAAAAATAAAGAGGTATTCCAGGGGAAAACCGTCCGTTGGGAGTGGCAGTCTCTTAAGAACCAGAGAACCTATGATCTGATCGATACTCCCCTGAAAAATCCTGACGGCACTCTGTCTAAGCTGGAGATTTTCCGTGATATTACCGAGAGTAAACAGGTTCAACAAACATACCTGGAGCTGGTGGAAGGAACGACCGATCTTGTAACGCTGGTGGATAATGAAGGAAAACTGCTCTACGTCAACCATATGGGCAAGGAAATATTCGGCCCTGATCCGGAACAACTCATCGGCCAAAATGCCTTTCAGTTTCTTCATCCGGATGATCGTGACATGACAACGGCCTGGTTTGAGAATTGCCTTAAAAAACAGCTTCCTCAGGCAAGTATTGAAAACCGGCAGGTCAACCTGGAAACAGGCGCTGTCCATGATCTGCTGTGGACTTCCAACTTTCATTATGATGCGCAGGGTCAACTCGCAAGCATTACTGGAATTGCCCATGATATCACTGATCGGAAAAAGATAGAAAACGCCATTCGCAAAAGTGAAGAGCAGTGGGACCGGACCTTTAACTCTTTTACCGATATTGTCATCCTTCAGGATACTGACTTGCGCGTAATAAAAGTCAATCAGGCGGCATGCACCACCCTTGATCTTCCCTGTGATGAGATTATCGGCAAGCATTGTCATGAGCTCTTTCATGGCTCAAAAGACCCCTGTCAAGATTGTCCACTTCTGGAGACAAAGGAGACATTTGAGCCCTACACCAGGGAAATGCGCCATGAAAAGCTGAAGAAAACCTTTTTGGTCTCAGCCGCTCCGGTGTTTGACGAACAAGGCAAACTCGAATATATCGCCCATGTGGCCAAAGACATCACGGAACAAAAACGGCTTGAGGAAGAGCTTTTCCAGGTCAACAAGATGGAAGCCATCGGCACCCTGGCAGGCGGCATTGCCCATGACTTCAACAATATTCTCTCGGCCATCATCGGTTGCTCTAAACTTGCCAAAGACAAAATCCCGCCTGACAACCCCGCAGAAAAAGATCTCGATCTCGTCATAAAATCAAGCAGGCGGGCAGCAGACCTTGTGCAGCAGATTCTCGCCTTCAGTCGTAAGTCAGAGCATCATCTGCAATCTCTTAATCCACATCTGATAGTCAAAGAAGCATTGAGAATGCTGGGCTCTTCATTGCCAAGCACTCTCATTATACAGGAAGATATTGATAAGGAATGCGGAAAAATTTGGGCTGATCCGACCAACATCCATCAAATTATGATGAACTTGTGTACGAACGCTCTCCATGCCATGAAAAAAGAAAAGGGAACATTGACCGTAAGACTATATCGCAGGGAAATAGCTGCTGAAGAAATCGTCTATGAATCCGGTGTATCTGCCGGACCGTTTGTTGTCCTGTCCGTCAGTGACACCGGCTGCGGCATGGATGAAGCCACAAAGGAACGCATTTTTGAGCCCTATTTTACCACCAAAGAGATGGATAAGGGCACAGGTCTGGGCCTGGCTGTTGTTCATGGGATCATTCAGGATTACAAAGGATTTATCAGGGTTGAGAGCACACCGGTTGAAGGGAGTACTTTTTCTGTCTATATACCGGCATTGCAAGGGGAAGCCGCCAGCCCTGAAGACTCTGCTTCCAAAGAATCAGAGCAGGAGGCGCCCCTGCTCACAGGAAACGAACGGATTTTAGTTGTAGATGATGAACTTCTGCTTGTTCAGATACATAAAAAGCAACTGGAGAACCGTGGTTATGCCGTAACTATCACAACAGACAGCAGGGATGCCCTGGAGAAAATCCGAGCTCAACCAGAGCAGTTTGATCTGCTTATCACAGACCAGACCATGCCGAGACTGAGCGGTGTGGAGCTGACGAAGGAAGTTCAGAAAATCAGGCCTGCATTGCCGATTATCCTCTGCACAGGACATAGCGATATTGTTTCCAAGGAAGATGCCCTGGCTATAGGTATTAAAAAATATGTCACCAAACCAATTTATAAAGATGAACTTTTGCTGGCAATCAGGGAAGTTCTGGATGAAAGCTGAGGTAACTGTTCGGCATGACTACGTATTCTAAGAATCTAAAATGTTGGTGACATGAACACTGCCAGACTCCTCTATATTGAAGACGATCCCATTGTCCGCCACGCGGTTGTCACCTATATGACAACCCTTGGCTATTCTCTGCTGCAGGCCGCCGATGGCCGGGAAGGCCTTGAGATCTTCCGCAACAAAGGGGCGGATGCCGTATTGACCGACCTGCGGCTGCCCAAGGTTGACGGTCTGCAGATCCTGGACGCTATCAAGAATGAATCCCCTGATACGCCGGTGATCATCGTTTCCGGGATGGGGACCATTGATGATGCTATCAAGGCCGTGAAGCTTGGGGCCTGGGACTATATCACCAAACCGATCAGAGACATGGCCCTTCTTGAGCATGCGGTCACAAAGGCCCTTGAGCGGACCGCCCTGGTCCGGGAAAACCAGCGCTACCAGAAATATCTTGAAGAAGAGGTGAAGAAAAGGACCGCCGAACTGCATCAGGCCCAGAAGCTTGAAGCCATCGGCACCCTGGCCGGCGGCATTGCCCATGACTTTAACAATATCCTCGCGGCCATCCTTGGGTATAGCGATCTTGCCCTTGAGGCGGTTCATGACAATAGCCAACTCAAGAGCGATTTGCAGCAGGTAAAAACGGCAGGGAAACGGGCCCGGGACCTGGTGGGCCAGATTCTTGCCTTCAGCCGCAAATCCCAGCGCGAACGCTATCCCATCCAGATTTATCCGGCGGTCAAGGAGGCATTGAAACTGCTCAGGGCCAGTCTGCCGACGTCAATTGAGGTCCGTACGAATATTGCAACCGGCCCGGAAAAGGTCATGGCGGACCCGACTGAAATCCACCAAATCATCATGAATCTCTGCACCAACAGCTTCCATGCCATGCAGGAGAAAAAAGGCGTTCTTGATGTCAGCCTCGGCCCGGTCACTGTGGAGCCGGTCACTGTGGAGAAGAAAGAGGCGGAGCGGTCTCGGGACCTTAAGCCCGGTCCGTATCTGCGGCTTGCCGTGAAAGACACCGGCTGCGGAATGGAGCGGGTTGTCATGGATCGTATCTTTGATCCCTTTTTCACCACCAAGGAAGAAGGCAAGGGCACCGGCATGGGACTCTCCGTGGTCCACGGCATTGTCAAGGAATATGACGGCTCCATTACCGTTTCCAGCGAACCGGCGGCAGGCACAACCTTTGAGCTGTTTTTTCCGGTCACCGATGCGGCCGGACCGGAAAAAACAGAAGACGATGTTCCCCTTTGCCGCGGCGATGAAAGGGTCCTGCTGGTTGACGACGATCCTGCTCTCGCAGTGGTCGGTGAACGGATGCTCAAATACCTGGGCTACCATGTGACCTCATTCAGCAGCCCTGTTGCGGCCTTACAGGCATTCCGCGCCGCTCCGGACGATTTTGACCTGGTGATCACCGACCAGACCATGCCCGGTCTGCTGGGGACCGAGCTTGCCACGGAGCTCCTGCAGGTCCGGCCCTCTCTGCCCATCGTTCTCTGCTCCGGCTACAGTTCACTGTTAAGCAGGGAGAAGGTCCTGGATGCCGGGATTCGTGCTTTTCTGTCCAAACCCCTTTCCATCCACCAGCTGGCCATAGAGGTGCGAAAGGTCCTCTCGGAAGGAGAACAGGTATGATAATAAAGAATTTTTTTATCTCTCTTGCACTGTTCGCCGTACTCCTGGCGGTCATTCTGTCTCTCCATCTCCATCTCTCCATCCAAAAAGAGCTGTCCGACCTGAAAACCGCCGAAAAGATACATCTGGAGATGGGGGTCGAGGTCTTCCGGAAGGAGACAGCCGCCATTACCAGGGATGTGCTGTTCTTCACCGAGGCCCCCGGGCTTCGGAAGCTTCTGGACCACCCGGAAGACCGGCAAATACGTGATCATGTTAACCAGGGTTTTGCTGCTTTTGCAGCCGCTAAAAGGAATTATACTCAGATCCGCTATCTTGATGAAAACGGCATGGAGATTGTCCGGGTAAACTTGCAAAACGGCAGGGCCGTGAAGGTCCCTGAGCACGAGCTGCAGGACAAATCACAACGCTATTATTTTACCGACACCTTCCAGCTTGACAAAGGGCAGATTTTTTTCTCTCCCATGGACCTGAATATCGAGCACGGCGAGATAGAACGGCCCCTGAAACCGATGCTCCGCATCGGCGCCCCTGTTTTCGACAGCGCAGGCGTCAAACGCGGCATCATTCTCTTCAACTATTACGGCCGTATCCTTCTGGAGAGCTACAAAGACATCTTTGTCCACCATAAGACCGACGAGGGAATCGGCCGCCTGATGGGCCATCCGGTTGTTCTCAACCGGGACGGCTACTGGCTGCTGGCCCCTAAGCCGGAAGACGCGTGGGGCTTTATGCTTACCCATAAACGCTCCTTCAGTTCCCGGCACCCCGAGGTCTGGGCCGCATTGCAAAAACAGGACAGCGGCCAGCTGGCCACCCGGCACGGCTTGTTTACTTTTCACAAGGTCTTCCCTTTGGGGCCGGGCCATATTTCCAGTTCCGGCGCGCCCACCGCCTTTGCTCCCAGCAAAACGACCTATGAACACCGGGACTGTTACTGGATCCTGCTCTCCCATGTCCCGGCCGCAACCCTTGACAAAGCAAGCTCCCTTGTCATGCGTTTTCCGTGGCTGCTCTTTTTCTCCCTTCTCGCCCTTTGCACCCCTTTTCTCTGGTTTCTGGCCAAACTGAAGGCAAAAGACCGTAAGGCCCAGGCCGACCTGCAGTCAAAGGAAAAACGTTTCCGTCTCCTCTATGACAGGGCCCCGCTGCCTTATCAATCCCTTGAAATGGACGGATACCTGATCGAAGTAAACTCCTCCTGGCTGGAATTGCTGGGCTACGAAAGAAACGAGGCGCTCGGCAGAAAATTTATTGATTTTCTGGCTCCCGGCTCCCGGGAAAAGTTTCAGAAAACATACCCTGTTTTAAAGGAAAAAGGAGAGTCGCACGATGTTGAACTGGAACTGGTCAAAAAGGACGGTTCCATTATTCTAGCCTCATTCAACGGCAGGGCCGCCTATGATCAGGAAGGGTTTTTTATCCAGAGCCACTGTCTCTTCCGGGACATTACCATCGAGCGCCGGCTTGAAAAAGAACTGTGGAATCAGACCCGCTTGCTGGATATCGTTGTCAATACCGTGCCGGACATAATCTGCCTCAAGGACGGCCGAGGCCACTGGCTGCTGGCCAACGAGTATGAATTGGACCTGTTTCAGCTTAAGGACGCGGACTATAGAGGAAAAACAGACGAGGAGATTGCGTCGTGCAGTGATATTTACCGCAATGCCTTCAGGGACTGCATTGAAAGCGACAATATGGCGTGGCAGTATCGAGAGCCATCCAGAGGGAAAGAGACCATTTTCAGACACGACGGCACATTCAGGGTGTTTGATATCGTCAAGATCCCTCTCTTTAACGAGGACGGCAGCCGCCAGGCCCTGGTGGTCGCCGGTCGCGACATCACCGAATTGCAAAGGCGGGAAGAGAAGATCAAGCACCTCAACCTGGCGCTGCAGACCATGAACAGGATGCACCGGGCGATAACCGGCCAGAAAGAAGAGCTCCCTCTTGTCCAGGCCATATGCGATATATTGGTGGCCAACCGGGGCTATCGCAGCGCCTGGATCATGCTGCTTGATGAAGACGGCGGGAACGCCGGCATAGCCCAGGCCGGCCTGGGCCATAACTTCTCCGCCATGACAGAGAAGATCAAGGCAGGGCATCTTCCCCGCTGTATCACAAAGGTGATGGAGAGCCATGACCGCCTGGTTGAGGTTGCTGATCCGGCTGCGTATTGCCGGGAATGCCCTTTAAGCAACGACTACCAAGGCGCCGGCATTTTATCCAGCCCTCTTCTCTATGAAGGGAAAAGTTACGGTTTCCTCACCGTATCGGCGCCTCTTATAATCCTGAACGAAAAAGAAGAGCGGGACTTGTTCATTGAGGCTGCCAGCGATATAAGTTATGCCATCTACGCCTTAAAACAGGAGAAAAAACGTCGGGTTGCCGAAGAGAAACTGCGTGACAGTGAACACCGCTACAGGACATTGGCGAACAGCCTGCCCCAGAGGATACTTCAAAAAGACCGGAACGGCGTTTATATCTCCTGCAATGCGAGCTATGAGGAAGACCTCGGTGTCGGGCCGGAGGAGATCCTCGGCAGGACCGATTTCGATTTTTCCCCTCCGGAGCTTGCTGAAAAATACCGGGATAATGAGCGGCGGATCATGGAAAAGGGAGAGAGCGAAGAGGTTGAGGAGGCATATGTCCGAAACGGCAAACGTCTTTTCGTACAGACCGTCAGGACTCCCACCTTTGCTGAAAATGGCGAATGCACCGGCATTCTGAATGTCTCCTGGGACATCACCGAACGGAAGAATATGGAAGAACGGCTGCTGCAGAGCGAAAAGATGGCAACCATAGCCGGTCTTGCAGCCGGCGTTTCCCATGAGATCAATACGCCGCTTTCCGCTATCCTCCAGTCCATCCAGGTCATTGAGCAAGGACTGTCCGAGGATATGCCGGTGAACCTGGAAGTTGCAAAAAAATGCGGCATTGATCTCGCCGGGGTCAAGGACTATTTCAGGCAAAAGGAGATTGATTTTTTTCTGGACGGCATCAGGAAATCCGCTGCCGGCGCCGCCAAGATCGTCAACAATCTTCTTCAATTCAGCAGGCCCTACAGCGGAGAGATGGCTGATGCCGACCTGGCCGAACTCCTGGACAGCGCCATAGACCTGGCCCGGGCCGACTATGACCTCAGAAAGAAACAGGACATCCTTCAT
>DAOVSZ010000040.1 GCA_030627725.1 Desulfobulbaceae bacterium | reverse complement strand
TTTTTACGAGCAAGCTTTCTTTAGGCAGAAGATAACCACGATTTAAAGGTTTTATTGAATGGGGGTGCTTATGAAGCATAGTTTTGAGTTTTCAATTCTGGAAAAATTGAATATAGATATGGTGTTGGAATATATCGTCATGATAAAACGTAATAGTTCGCCAGGGGGCCTATTAACCTAGGTAAAACTCTTACGATAAAACTTAACTGGAATTATTCGACCTGCTCATGAAATATCTGCCCACTCAGCTTGTCTATTTTCTCCGCAACAGAACAACCCAAAGCAATGTTTTGCTCCTTCTCAGGTTTTTTCTGTTTCTTGTTGTTCTCATTGCCATCTACAGTTTTCTTTTCCATGTTATCATGCTTTGGGAGGGGCGGACCTATAGTTGGTTCACCGGCGTTTACTGGACGCTGACCGTCATGTCCACCCTTGGTTTTGGAGATATTACCTTTTCGACCGACTGGGGCCTCTTGTTTTCGACCGTTGTCCTTCTGTCAGGTGTTGTTTTTCTGCTCATTATGCTTCCGTTTACATTTATTCAGTTTTTTTATGCGCCATGGCTGTCTGCACAGGAAAAGGCACGTGCGCCAAGAGAGATACCTGAAAATACAAATGGTCATGTGGTGCTGACCAACCTGGATCCTATTACGAAAAATTTAATCAAGAAACTCGAACAGCATAAATACGATTATGTCATTCTGGCGCCTGAGCTGCAGAAGGCCCTTGAAATACGTGAATTGGGATATAATGTCATGCTTGGTGACTACGGTGATCCGGAGACTTACAGACGGCTGCAGATTCAGAATGCCGCTCTCGTGGTTATTACAAATGATGATATGACCAATACGAACATATCGTTTACGGTCAGGGAGATATCTGAAGCGGTGCCTATTGTTACCAATGCAGATCATGGACATTCTGTTGATGTTCTGGAGTTTTCCGGCAATACCCATGTGTTCCAGTTTATGGATATGCTTGGCCAGTCTCTTGGGCGCAGGGCTATTGGCGGCAGTATGGGGGCGAACGTTATCTGGAGGTACAAAGAACTTCTTATCGCTGAAGCCTCCGCGATGAGCACAGTTCTGGAAGGGAAGGTATTGAGTGAGACACGGCTGAGGGAAAAAACCGGATTGACTGTTGTCGGGGTGTGGGAAAGGGGAAAATTTGCGGCGCCCACACCTGACTTGAGCATTAATTCAACAACGGTACTGATGCTTGCAGGTTCAACTGAACAGCTGCAAAAATATGAAGAACATTTCGGTATCTATTGTACGGGCCAGACTGAGGATGTGCCTGTTCTCATCCTGGGAGGAGGCCGAGTCGGGCGGGCTGCCGCTCTCGCTTTGGCTGAACAGGATATTGGGTACCGGATAGTTGAAAAGAGCCCTAATGTGGTCAAAGAAAGTGAACACTCAATCCAAGGGAATGCAGCAGATATCGATATTCTTCACAGGGCGGGGATTAAAAAAGCCAGATCTGTCATTATCACAACCCACAATGATGCCATGAATATTTATCTGACCATTTATTGCAGGCAGCTGCGGCCGGATATTCAGATCATTGCCAGGGCTACACATGAGAGCACGGTTTCCAAGCTGCACAGGGGAGGCGCTGACCTTGTCATGTCGTATGCCTCTCTGGGCGCCAACACCATACTGAATCACCTCAAACCGGAGGAGGTGCTTATGGCCCTGGAGGGATTAAGTGTCTTCAGGGTTCCGGTTAACCTGACACTTGCTGGAGAAACTCTTGCTGATACCGGAATACGAAAAGAAACCGGGTGCAGTGTCGTGGCCATCACTACCCAGGGGAAGATGATACTCAGTCCTGACCCGAACGTCCTTTTACAAAAAGATGATGAACTGATTCTGATAGGCACTGTCGATGCGGAACAGCGTTTTGTTGAAAAGTACTGAATTGTATCAGACCTTCCTCGGATCAAAGGTCTCTCGTAAGGCCTCGCCGATGAAGATAAGCAAAATCAGCGTGCCGACCAGAACGGCAAAGGTGCCTAAAGAAAGCCACCATGCCTCGATATTGTTTTTTCCCTGCGCAAGAAGTTCGCCAAGGCTCGGGGTGGTGGGAGGGACGCCGAGGCCGAGAAAGTCGAGGCTGGTCAATGCCAGGATGGCGCCGGACATTCTGAAGGGCAGAAAGGTGATGACCGGCGTCATGCCATTCGGCAGCAGGTGCCGCCACATGATGGTGATGTTTCCGACCCCGAGGGCGCGTGCGGCATTCACATAATCCATATTCCTGCCTTTTAGAAACTCCGCCCGCACATAGTCGGACAGCCCCATCCAGCCGAACATCGAGAGGAGAACCAAAAGAAGGAGCATGCTCGGTTTGAAGATGGATGAAAAAATGATGAGCAGATAGAGCTCCGGCATGGCGCCCCAGATCTCGATAAACCTCTGAAAAAAGAGATCGGTCCGACCGCCGAAATACCCCTGCACCGCTCCTGCCAGAATCCCGACCAGGGTGCCGATAAAGGTAAGGCACAAACCGAACAGGATGGAGAGGCGAAATCCATAGATCAGTCTGGCCAGGACATCTCTGCCACGGTCGTCGGTGCCGAGAAAGTTGTTGCTGTCCGGCGCTGCCGGCACCGGCCGGTCGAGTTCGAGGTTGATAGAGGAGTAGCTGTGCGGGTTCAACGGGAAAAAGGCGTGGTTTCCATTTTCGGTGATTTTTTCAAGAATATAGGGGTCACGGTAGTCGGCCTCGGTCTCAAAATCACCTCCAAAGACGGTTTCAGGGTAGGTTTTGAAGATGGGGAAATAAAAATTTCCTTCGTAAGAGACCAGAAATGGCTTGTCGTTGCTGAGTCCCTCGGCGAAGAGACAGGTGATAAAAAAAATCGAGAAGATAAGAAGGCTGTAATAGCCCCGCTTATTTTTCTTGAATCTCTTCCAGCGCCGTTGTGTAAGGCTGTTTCTGGGTTTTTGATTTTTGATTTCGGATTTCGGATGTGACTGCATATTCTGAACTCTAGGAGGTTATGGCACCATATTTGGTAAGTTTAGAGAAATCGGCTTACGTTAATGACATTGAGTTATGACACATGACATTTTTTGCAAATCTAAAATCCGAAATCCAAAATCAAAAATCCTTTTACTCTGATTCCATGCTTTCAAAGGTGATTCTCGGATCCACGACCACGTAACTTAAGTCGGACAGGAGTCTGGAGATGAGTCCGATGATGGTGAAAAAGTAAAGGGTCCCGAGAACCACCGGATAGTCCCTGTTCATGATCGATTGAAAGGCCAGAAGTCCCATGCCGTCTAATGAAAAGATTGTTTCTATGAGAAGGCTGCCTGTGAAAAAGGCGGTTATGAACGAACCCGGAAAGCCGGTAATGATCGGAATAATCGCGTTTCTGAAGATATGCCGGTAGAGGATGCGTTTTTCGCTCAAACCCATGGCCCGTGCTGTGAGGACGTACTGTTTCCGGATCTCTTCAAGGAAACTGTTCTTGGTCAGGAGCGTCATCACGGCGAGACTTCCTATGGTGCTTGAAATAATGGGCAGGACCATGTGCCAGAGATAATCAAGGACCTTGCTTATCAGACTGAGTTCAGACCAGTTGTCCGAGACAAGTCCGCGGAGTGGGAAGATATTCCAGAAACTGCCGCCGCCAAAGAGAACGATGAGCATGATGGCAAGCACAAACCCCGGGATGGCATAGCCGACCAGGATGATCGAACTGGTTATCACGTCAAACCGTGAGCCCTCGTTTACTGCTTTTGAGATTCCAAGCGGGATACAGATCGAATAGACGATAAGAAAACTCCACAGCCCGAGCGACATGGAGACCGGCATCTTGGAGATCACCAGCTGGACCACGCTTTTGTGATGGTAATAGCTGTCGCCGAAATCAAAGACAATGTAGTTGCCCATCATGGTCAGGAACCGTTCAACAGGCGGTTTGTCAAAGCCGTAGAGCTTTGTGATCCTCGCGAGGCGTTCTTCGTCAAGCCCCTTGCCCCCCTGATACAGGTCGCCCGGTCGGCTGACACGGACCTCACCCTGGCCGGCAGCATGCCCCTCCAGCTGGGCCAGCATGCGTTCCACCGGGCCGCCAGGGACGAACTGGGTCACGATGAAGGTGATCAGCATGACCCCGAACAGGGTGGGGACCATCAAAAAAATGCGTCGTAGGATATACGCTGCCATGGATCTTACTTGCCTGCTGCTTTCGGTTTCATCCACCAGGTCATAAGGGCCTGGAAGGGGGAGTAGTAGAGGGGCAGGGTGTCGGGTTTTTCAAAGATAGTGTGATAGGTCACCCGGTGTTTTGCCACATACCAGTTGGGAACGACATAATAACCGTACCAGAGGACCCGGTCGAGGGCCTTGCACGCGGCCGTAAGTTCATTTCGGTCGGCAGCGTAAATAATTCGATCGACAAGCTTGTCCACAACCGGGTCTTTGAGGCCGATCAGGTTTCTCGAACCGCTGCGATCGGCAGCAGTGGAGTGCCAGAAATCGCGCTGTTCATTGCCTGGTGACTGTGATTGGCCGAAGACATTGACCAGCATGTCATACTCAAAGGTCTGCATCCGGCGCACATAAAGGGCCGGATCAATGGTGCGGTAGGTTACCTTGATGCCGAGTTTCTCCAGGTTTTTGACATAGGGCGCCATGACCCGTTCAAACGAGGCCGAGACCAGCAGAATTTCAAATTCAAAAGGCCGGCCATCGCTGTTCTTGAGGTGTCCGTCCGTAAACTGCCAGCCGGCTTCTTTCAGGAGTTTCTTGGCCTCTCGTAAGTTTTTCCTGAGGCTTCCCGGCGGTGTTGTCGTAAACGGCGTGAGCGGGGCGGTGAAGACCTCGGACGGAAGTTTGTCGGCAAAGGGTTTCAAGTAGTCGAGTTCCAAGCCCTGGGGCAGACCGGTGGCAGCCAGTTCGGAGTTGCTGAAAAAGCTGTTTGCCCTCGTATATTGCTTAAAGAAGAGTGCCGTGTTGGTCCACTCGAAGTCAAAGGCAAGAGTAAGCGCCTTGCGGACACGTCTGTCCTGAAAAATGGGGCGTCTGATATTAAAGACAAATCCCTGCATGCCTGCGTTATTCTTATGATTCAAAGCTTCTTTCCTGATCAGGCCTTTGTCGAATTTAGGCCCTGACAGGTCTCGTGCCCACTGTTTGGCGATATTGATATACATAAAGTCAAAATCACGTGCCTTGAATGCCTCAAGTGAGACGATCTGGTCCTTGAAGTACTTAAAGGTGATCCGGTCGAAATTGAACATGCCGCGACGGACCGGCAGGTCCTTGCCCCAGTAGTCGGGATTGCG
The DNA here is from genome assembly GCA_030627725.1 of Desulfobulbaceae bacterium. GTDB lineage: Bacteria > Desulfobacterota > Desulfobulbia > Desulfobulbales > DAOVSZ01 > DAOVSZ01. Next base: position 7,703 of record DAOVSZ010000040.1, on the reverse strand, counting down.
CCTGTAGGTGATCGATTTCCCGGGGTTGATCTTTTCGATAATGTATGGACCTGAGCCTACAGGCGGGGTCAGGGACGGGGTGTTGAAGGGTGTAGCGGCATAGAATTTTTGAGAAAATATCGGCAGCTGGCTTGCAATCATGTGCAGTTCGCGATTTTCTCTGGCAAAGAGAAACGTTACCTTTCTGGGACTGATGATGCGAGCCTCGGTGATGTCCTGGAGATAGGTTTGATAAAAAGGATGCGCTTCATCGCTTTTGAGGGTGTTCAGGGAGAATTTGACGTCTTCAGGAGTGATGGGTGTTCCGTCTGAGAATTTTGCCTTGCTGTTTATTGTATAGGTGACGCTGAGGCGGTCGACTGCCAGGTCTATATCTTTCGCGATCAGGCCATATTCGGTAAACGGTTCATCAAGGCTTGCTACGGCTAATGTCTCAAAAACCAGCGAATCAAGGCCTTCGGGCGCGTCACCCTTCAGTGTAAAAGGGTTCATCTTGTCAAAGCTGCCCAGAGAGTGGAGCGCCAGGTGGCCTCCCTTGACTGCCTTGTCGGAGGCATAGTCGAATTTTTTGAAATCGGTCGGGTACTTCAGTGTGCCGTCAATACTGACGCCGTGCGCCCCAAAGAGTGGAGAGGATGATGAAAGGATGAGAAAGAGGACCGTAAAAAGAGAGACTACCGGTTTCATCATGCTTTTGGCTCCTGGGAGTTGCTCAGGTTTAAGATTCAAGGTCACAAAAAAACATCACCTTCAAGCACTTCAAACATGGGATTATTCTACCCAGCAGAAGCGCAAAGGACACGGATTTTTTTTGTTTATTGAAGATAGGTTGATATGAGGTGAGAGGAATTACTCTTTTTCCAGCAGCCAGAGGATCCCTAAGAGGGAATTGGTGATGAGATTTGCCAGCAGGGTCATGATATGCATATCATGGTGATTAAAGGCGACGCCGTCCGTCTTGTTCAGCGCCTCCATTACCCCTATGCATTCGCCTTCGATAAGAAGCGGCACCGCCAGAATCGATCTGGTCTGGAAATCGACCTGCTTGTCCATCTCGCCGTGAAACCGCTCATCGGTGTACACATCAGAGACCATGGACGGCAGGCCGTGGAGATAGACCCAGCCGGCCAACCCCTTGTCAATGGGGATGGTTCTTCCCTGAATCGATTCTTTTTTTGGGCCGCTCGGAAAGGTGATTACCATCTTTTGGGCAATTGGATTGGCCAGCAGGATGGAACTTGCCTCACAGCGGAACATCTCGGCAATCAGCTCCATGCTCTGGGTGAATATCCATGGCCCCTGATGGATGTTCTGCTGCAGGACGAGAATACGTAAAAGATACAACAGTTCTCTCTGGTTGAGATTCTCTAATTGCCCGGGAGGCAGCAGCTTGTTGAGCAGATTTTCACTGAGGATCTTAGAGTCAGCGCCAAGAAGAGAAGGGGTGGCGGGAGATTTCCCTGAGAGATGAAGTTCCAGCCAGCCTAAAACCTTCTGGACGAGAAGTCCGGCTGAGTGTTTTTTGTTTCGGGCTTCCTGTCGTGTTATTTTTCTTTGGGAGGGTCTCTGGTCAGCCTTGTTTGCAGGGCCGGTCCTGATGTCTTTTACGATCTCGCTTGGGTGACGCCACTGTATCCTGGCTGAGGTCGGCCTGTCTGCCAGGTTGGCGGCAATATTTTCGAAATAGGGATTCCGGCCGTTGCCGAAAAAGCCGACAAGGTACTGCCCCATCTCTCCAAGTTGTTCGAGGCGGGGAAGAACAAAATAGTCGTAGAACCCGTGGGTGCCGTCAATCATCTCCTGGGCGGAATTGAACACGGTAGACCCTTGAGCTGCGAACAGTTCGCGGGGAGTTGTCTGGTATAACTCTTCAAATTCCTCGTAGAGTTTATGAATGTTTCTGAAATAATCGACATCCGCCATCTGCGCCACGATATCAGAGGAGGCCACCATTCTTGCAACAACGGATGTATGGTCACCTGGTTCCGGATTGGTTATCGCGTCCGGGTAGGTATGTTTCAGAAAGTCGGTGATGGAGATTATTGTAGATATTGATTCAATTGCTGGATCCGGCCATTTTTTTGCGGTCAGATATTCTATGGCAATGGTGATACTTCGGGCAACATGTGTCAGGGTGAATTTGCCGCCCTTGCCGTTTGTGTCGCCCGTGTCCTTGATATAACCTGCATCATGAAAGAGCGCTGCCGCCATTGCCAGCAGGAAGATGTCCTTTGTTATCGGAGGATCTCCGCCGCCTCTGTTCCAGCCGGCAACCATCCGTGCCGTGGCAAGAGAGACATCCATGGCGTGCCCAAAGGTATGATAGCCGACCTGACAGTTTTGGTAGGCAGGCCATTCTCCCGCATAAAGTTCCGAGACGTCGAGAAACAGGTCTTTAAGCTTGGCTGGAATACGTTTGTACTCAGCGCGGGCAATTTTAAGTATCAGTTCTGCCTTTTTGCACTCTGTTTCAGGGGTATCTCTATGAAGTTTGATTTTTGCTGGTCGGGTCATAGGATGTATTCAAAAGCAGGCTTGCAGTTCGTTCCAGTTAAGGCTGGTCTTATGAAGAAGGATTGGGTGACAGGTTCACGTTTTTGAATCCTTATCTTATATCTATCGTACCATATTTGCTTGCCTTTTTGCAAAGGCAGAGATGAAATTATGCGGTATTGAAGAAAACTTGCAGGAATGGGGGAATTGGTGTAAAAGTGTCCAAAGTTTTTAATTGCCCCCGTAGCTCAGGGGATAGAGCACAGGATTCCTAATCCTGGAGTCGCGCGTTCGAATCGCGCCGGGGGTACCATGTAAATAAAGGCTGGACGCTAGGGGGTGGGCGGTTCAGGGGAAAATAGCTTGCTTTATTGTGGATATGGAGTATTATGACAAATTCTTAGAAGAGTATTATCTGTTTCAGCATGAGAGACTGCTATATCAAATCGCGCAATCCTCTTGTAGTAGGTTGACGCGGTTTTTTTTGTAGTTTCCGGATAATATTCTCGTTTATTCGTGAGACTTGCGTTTCGTTTTTGAAACGCTTAGTCGAACAATCCCGCTGAAAGCGGAGGGTATAATACCCGTGATTAAATGGCTCCGACAGAGGGCCGCATAGAAAGGAGTAGTAGAAGTGAACAAAGGTATTGTAAAATGGTTTAATGCGTCAAAAGGTTTTGGTTTTATTGAGCAGGAAGATGGAGCGGATATTTTTGTCCATTATTCTGCAATTGAAACTGATGGTTACAAATCACTTGATGAAGGTACATCTGTTGGTTTTGAAGTTGTTGAAGGGGCAAAAGGTCCTGCTGCCGCTAATGTGGTTCAGCTTTAAATAATTTTCAAGATAGTATCTCGAATGCCCTGCACATTGCAGGGCATTTTTGTTTGATTAGCCTGCATCTTCGTCGTATAAAAGCGATACCACTGTGCAATTCACAACTCACTCCTTAGCTTGAAAGAATAAAAATTATGAATACATTTGCAGAGATCGGCATTAACAAAGATATCCTTAAAGGGCTATCATCTTTAGGATTTCAAGAACCAACCCCGGTCCAGGCACAGGTCATTCCATTAATGTTGGAACGACAAGTGGATCTGGTAAGCCTGGCACAAACCGGAACAGGCAAAACAGCCGCGTTTGGCCTTCCATTGATTCAGTTGACAAATGCAAAAAACAGGCAAACGCAAGGGCTGATTCTGTGTCCTACGCGGGAGCTTTGTGTGCAAGTAGCCAGAGATCTGGAAGCCTATTCCCGGTATGTTGATAGCTTAAGAATATTAGCAGTTTACGGTGGCGCAAGTATTGAGCCGCAGATTAATGCCCTGCGTCGAGGTGTCCAGATTATTGTTGCTACCCCGGGCCGATTAAATGACTTAATCAGACGCGGCAAGGTTGACATTTCCGGTGTGCGTTATGCTGTGTTTGATGAGGCTGATGAAATGCTGCAAATGGGTTTTCAGGATGAATTAAACGCCATACTGGCCCAGACACCTGCAGAAAAAAATACCTTGCTGTTTTCGGCAACCATGTCAAAAGAAGTTGCAGCTATAGCGAACAAGTATATGTCTGATCCTGTGGAGCTTACAATCGGCAAACGCAATGCAGGCGCCGAAAATGTGTGCCATGAGTATTACATGGTTCATGCTAAGGACCGCTATCTTGCTTTGAAGCGAATCGTAGACAATTGCCCCAATAATTATTCAATTGTTTTTTGTCGTACTCGGCGGGAGACCCATGAAGTCGCCAATAAACTGATTCAGGACGGGTACAACGCTGATGCTTTGCATGGAGATTTGTCCCAGGCCCAGCGCGATCAAGTAATGAATAAATTCCGTGGCAAGAATCTGCAGATACTTGTGGCAACCGATGTTGCTGCCCGTGGCCTGGATGTTAATGATCTGACCCATGTGATCAATTACAATCTTCCTGATGATCTTGCCAGTTACACCCATAGAAGCGGTCGTACCGGCAGGGCTGGACGGACTGGAACATCGGTTGCTATTGTTCATATGAAGGAACGATTTAAGATCAGGGAAATTGAGAAGAAAATCAACAAGAAGTTTAAGCAGTGCCGTATTCCTTCAGGAGTGGAGATTTGTAAAAAGCAGCTGGTTAGCCTGATTGATGTCGTTACGAAAGTTGAGGTGGACCAGGAGCAGATCGATCCGCTCTATGCGGAAATTGCAGAAAAGCTTGAGTTGCTGGACCGTGAAGAGCTTATCAAGAGGTTTGTTTCTTTGGAGTTTAATCGGTACTTGGAATATTACAAAAATGCGCCTGATCTCAATGTAAGTGATGGGGCGAAAAAACAGCATGGGAAAAGAGAGCGACAGCGTGGGGCATCTCTTCACAATTCAAACCACAAGCACAAGTTTACCCGTTTTTTCCTTAATGCCGGACGGCGTCAGGGGATTATGCCCCAGGGTCTGATTGGCAAGATTAATGACTGTGGTCTTGGGCGTGTTAAAGTCGGAAAGATTGAAATTAAGCGGAACACGGCTATGCTTGAAGCAGACAGTCGATTTACTGCCCAAATACTTGACGCTTTTCAGCATGTTAAAATCAATGGCAAAACAGTTTCCATTGAGGTTGTCCGAGGCAATCACGGCACAAGTCGGCCCAAACATGGCGGAATACGCCACCGTAAAGGGTGCAAGTTTAAGGCTGCATAGAGTGTAGCGTTAAAAGCCGGCAAATCTGTAAGTGTTGTGGAGTCCGGCAACACATACAGCTGCAGCAAAAATTCTGAGGAGAGCGATAATGAATATTTATGTTGGACAACTGCCTTACAATGTAAGCGAAACTGCATTAAACGAACTCTTCTCGGAGTTTGGTGAGATTGTCAGTGTCAATTTGATCATGGATCGCTATTCAGGAAGATCAAAAGGCTTTGGTTTTATCGACATGCCGAATAACTCAGAAGCGGATACAGCGATAAAAGCCTTGAATAAAAGCATGCTCAAGGGAAGAGAAATCAAAGTTAACCAGGTGCAGCAATCACGCCGTGATAAGCGTGCGAAGCGTCGTCCTCGATATTAGTCTGATTTGATTGAGAAAACGTAACTATTCAGCAGCACTCCATCCGCTCATTCGCTGCGCTCACCAGCTGCACACGATCAGGCCTTCTCGCATAGCCAACTATAACAGCGAAGCGGTGTCATCGTCAGCCTGCTGGAGTTTATGCCCGGATGGGTACACATCTAAAGCACTGCTGAACAGTTACAGGTTGGAGTTTTGGTCAAGTATTCAGCTCCACCTGAATAGTTACCAGAAAACATGATGAAAAGTTATTTGTTTCGTTTTTGTCAGACCTTCAAGCCGTCCCGGAGTTCTTTGAGTGTATGCTGTCTTGTCTTGAGCATGATCAACTTGGCTTTGTTCTTTTCTGTCGAGGATCTCAGGGCGGAGATCGTGCAGGCTCCAAGACTTGTTACTGGAGAAAAGCTGACCTTTGAGATCAGGTGGAGTTTTATCCCGGCCGGTAAGGCTGTGCTTTCAATTCTTCCCCAGAAGACTATCAACGGCTCTTCAGCCAACCACTTTATGCTTTCCATAAAGTCCTACCCCATGCTTGATATGTTTTACAAGGTCCGTGACCGGCTTGAGTCATTCACTGATCCGGCTGTGACCCATGCTCTCGTGTATAAGAAGAAGAAAGAGGGCAAGAACCCAAGGGATGTGGTGGTACGTTTTGATTGGCGGAAAAAAGTAGCGCAGTATGAAAATTTTGGTCGTCCCGAAGAGCCGATTGCTATAAAACCGGGCGCCATGGACCCATTGTCAGGGTTTTATTTTACACGCCTGCAGGACCTCAGGCCTGGGATGGAGATTACACGACCGGTTACCGACGGCAAAAAAGAGGTGATAGGGAGAATTCATGTCCTTGGTCGTGAAGAGGTGACTGTTGCCAGCGGCACCTATGATACCTATCTTCTGGAGCCGGAGTTGCAAAATGTTCGGGGTGTGTTTGAAAAAAGCAAAAACGCCAGAATGTTTCTCTGGGTAACGGCGGACGAGAGGCGTCTGCCGGTGAAATTGAAGAGCAAGGTTATTGTGGGAAGTTTTGTTGCAGAACTGATCAACGTTGAATATGTGCAATAGCCCTTTCAGGTAACTATTCAGCGTGATAGCTAAAAGTGTGCAAAACCACCGACCTGTAACTATTTAGATGTGTCCTAGATGTGTACAAGCAGGCCGACGATGACACCGCTTCGCTGTTATAGTTTGCTATGCGAGAAGGCCTGATCGTGCACAGCTGGTGAGCGCAGCGAATGAGCGGATGGGGCGCAGCTGAATAGTTACCCTTTCAGGAAGGTTCTTCGGCAGTCTGATAGATCTCAAATATTTCCTGAAACCGGGCAACCACGCGGTCGAAACCATTCAGCACCTCAGGGTCAAAATGGTCCGGTGAGGTCCGTTTATCACCCTTGGTCAGGATTTCAACGGTTTTGTCGTGGTCAAATGCCTTTTTAAAAGGCCGCTCGCTTCGAAGGGCGTCGTACTGGTCTGCAATACTCATTATTCTGGCGGACATTGGTATCTTGTCTCCTTCATATCCGAGAGGATACCCTGAACCGTCCCAGAGTTCGTGATGAAAGTATGCAATCTCCTCGGCCATCTTTAAGACAGCTGATTCCGAACCACGGAGAATTTTCACCCCGATGTAAGGATGGAGCCGCATGATCTTCCATTCGTCCTCAGACAATGGACCAGACTTGAGCAGGATTGAATCAGGAATGCCGACCTTGCCCACATCGTGCATCGGCGCGGCATAAAAGATACATTCGGCAAATTTTTTGCTCAGCCCGAGTTCAAGGGCGAGTTCTTGGGTATAGTAACTGATCCGCTTGATATGTGCGCCTGATTCTTTGTCCTTGAATTCGGCAGCTAATGAAAGTCGATGGACGGTCTCAATGTAATCAAAGGAAAGTGTTGCAGTCTTCTTTTTCATCATGTATTACCGTTTCTCTGTGATTCCCAGCATGTTAGAGAGGCGCCTCTGGAGTTGTTGACAACGATGAATTTTGAACGCAAAATGTAGTGAAAGGTGACTAGATTTTTTAAAATTATATCATGAAAGACAGGGAGAATGTCTGCAATTTTTTTTAAAATCCTGAAGATTCAACGAGGAGTGCGTACAGTCCGATGAATATCAATACCCTGGTGCAGGAGATAGTGATCTATGCGCCGCCATTTCTCTTTGCCC
>DAOVSZ010000260.1 GCA_030627725.1 Desulfobulbaceae bacterium | reverse complement strand
TGAGACTGCGTTATGTTCCCGGTGTCGTATAGAATCTTTGTCGCTCCCACAACTCCTAAAGGAATACAGAGGAGTTGAAGAAAGGGTATGGCGAGGATCGAAAGCACTCCGGCGCCGAATCCGAACATCAGAAGTTTTGTGTTGTAAATCACCTTTCGCTGTTCTTTAAACGTCAGTCTCTTCCGTGAAAAGACATAGCTTGTGTATTCCACGACCAGAAAAAATATGGTCCAGAGGATGGACAGGACCGAATAGAGGACAGAGCCGACTACCGGAACCAGGTTCAGCATCACTATTAATGCCATGACGATAAGAAAAAGGGATATCTTCTTGCATTCAAGGATCAGGGCCCGTTTGGCGTCCTGAAGAAAAAGTCCCATGCTGAAAGGCTCGCCAATGGATTCTCCGGTGAGAATCTCTTCTGTTTTCTCCGAAAGGATATCATTGAAAGGCGAGGCGATCAGGTTGCCGATCGCGGTAAAGAGAAAAAAGACAATGACAGTGGTAAGAAGAAGCGCCACGAGCCAGAGGAGATAGTAGAGCGTGAACCAGTACCAGGCATCGCCCTGCGGAATATGATGGGTAAGGATCTCCTGAAAAAAATGGAGACCGAAGTAGACCACCAGGCTGAAGATGATGAGGTTGATGAAAAAGGGGATCAGGACGTACCTGTAAAGTCTGGGGTTTTTTCTGATAAATCTGAAGGCGCGAAAAGGATACAAGAATCCGGTGATGAAGCCGGAGGGATGTTTCGTCAGGGTGTTCTCCATTGTTCGTTTCCTTACATGTTTACAAGAAAGAGAAGGTTCAAGAGGCCGATGATGAACCCGAGCAGGGCGCCGAACAGGTTGATATACTTGAACTGTTCCTGCATGATTCCCATCAGAAGTTCTTCCAGCTTTATAAGGTCAAGAGAGTCCACCTTTTTTGCGACCACCTGTTTGATGTTCAGGGAATCGACGAGCCCCGGCACTTCTCTCACCAGGATGTCGCTGATCTGCTGCAGCAGATAATCGCCGATGCTGTTCCGCACATCTTTCGGCAGGAGCGCAGCCAGAGTCCCCACCGGCTGTGCGAGCAGTTTCTGCTCCACAAGGTCGATGATCAGGGAATCGAGGAGCTTTTTTATCTTTGGTGAACGGATAATATCGGTTATCTCCCGTGAGGCCCACGATTTGCCCTCGGCAATGCCGCCCTGCCCGAACAGGTCGGCGACGATTGCATCCAGCGATCGATCAGTCTGAGATTCCACTCCCTGCCGCACGAGATCGGTTATCCCGGCTATTGTTTCCGGTTTCCGGCAGAATTTTAAGAGAAGGTCGGCAAACCAGTCAACGGATGCGTCGATTCGGTCAGGTGAAACATCTTTTACGAGCGTGGAAACAGGAATGGAAAGCCACTCTTCGGCCCTGTGTCTTAAAATCGACGCCACTTTCTGCTGAACATCTTCGTCAAAGAGCCATTCTGCAATTTCATCACCCTTTTCAGAGAGGTATGTCTTGACCTTGTCGGCAATGATTTCGGGCGAGAGAAAGTTGCCAAGGAGCGCGGCCATAGGTCCAAGCGATGCGGAAAATGTGTTGATTGCTTTTATAATAGCATCGGAAATCCTTGCCTGAATGAGAGGTTCTTTTAACGATGAGGCCAGTTTCTCTAAAAGGTGCGGCGCTTCCTCTTCAAGACGGTCTAAGAGGATAGTGGTGAATTCTTCCGGCAGGAGGTCTTGGAGACTTTTTTCCTTTTCCAGAACTTCTTCAACTGTTTTGGATGCAGCCTGCTTCAACCAGTTTTCAAAGTCGGCGCTTGCAAAAAAACGCTCAACTGTAGTATGGGAAAAGACAAAGAGGCGCTCTCTGTTTTGATCTGAAAGGAAATGATGGAACTCCTGGGCAAGAAATTCGTCTACGCTTGTTGAGATGGTCGATTCCAGGGTGATGAAAAAATCGTCACTGTCGATATGTCTGTGCAGGTATTTGAGGGCGCGCCATCTGAGAATCTTGACCCCGGCCTCGAAATAGGACCGGAAACGTTCCGGAACGACTGTGGCGACCGGTCCCAGTTCTTTATGCAGCAGTACTTCGACCTTGCCTTCGATAAGTCCTTCAAGCTCGCTCTGAAACCCTTTTTCCGTTATCGCCCGGCTTACGTCGGCGCTGGTCAGAAGGTGGCTTCCGACCATCTCTCCGATATTTAAGGCCAGATCGTGACGTTTAGAGGGGATGACTCCGGGTGTCATCGGGATACGGATGCCAAAGAGATGCCAGGGCGTAAGCGGTCGGAACAGCATGCGGATCGCCACGTAGTTTGTCATGTATCCGATAAAGGCCCCGAGAAAAGGCGGGGCGAGAAATGTCAGAATTGAATTCATCTGATTGCCAATATCTCGTTTCGTGTTTACTGTTCCCCATACAGTTCCAGGCTCTGTGGTCGACAAGGCCGGAGCTGTAGGTACTTTGGCGCCTTGCGTTCTTATACGGCGCATATGATGAATTCCTGAATATCCTGAATAAATAATAGTATACAGATCGTAATAATTTGTAAATGCTGAAAAAATGTAAATGCAATAAGTGTGAACCGCAGAAAGAGGCGAGTCGGAAAGGGATTGCCATTGTCGGCAACATGAATGTCGGCAAGACGACTCTCTTTTCGAGATTATGCGGAACGGATGAAACAAGCATGAATTTCCCCGGCACAACGGTTGCGGTCGCGACCGGTGCAATCAGAGGGACGGACCTGCTTGCTATTGATACGCCAGGAACCAGCTCTCTCTTTTCCAGCAATGAGGATGACAGGATCTCCCGCGATGTTCTGGTTTCATCAGGCCTGGACATTGCTGTTGAGGGCGCTGTACTGGTCGTTGATGCGAAAAATCTGAAACGGTCCATCGCACTGGCCCTGCAATTTGCCGAGTATGGCGTGCCGATGCTCATAGACATCAATATGACTGACGAGGCCATCGCCCGCGGCATTGAGATCGACTATGAGGAGCTGTCGGAGATATTCGGCATTGATGTCGTAAGCACAGTGGCAACGGAAGGGATCGGCGTCTCGGATGTCAAAACCGGGATAGCCTGCATGCGGGTCCCGAACAGGCTTGTGACCTATCCGGCAATGCTGGAGGAATTCTTACGGACAGCAGTGGGGTTGCTCAACTCTTCTGATGTTCCGGCGCGTCTTTTAGGGCTTCTTCTGTTTGCCGGCGACCGGGCTGCCTGCAGATATGTAAAAAAACACTATGGCCCGGGCATGCTGGAAGAGCTTACCAGGCTTGCTGAGGAACGCAGGAAAGAGATCCACATTGATATCAGTTCCTTTCTGACAAATCTCTACAACCAGAAGGCGGACCAGATCGTGCGGCAGGTCCAGCGGGTTGAACCGCCGACCGGCAGTCCTTTTCTCGAACGGCTCGGCAACTGGTCCATGCAGCTTTCAACCGGCATTCCGATCGCGCTTGGCGTGGTTGTCCTGATGTTTCTTTTTGTCGGAGTCTTCGGGGCGTCTTTTCTGGTGGAGGCCATTGATACCTATCTGTTTCAAGGACTCTTGCTTCCTTTGTCGGCAAAACTGGTAGCTCCTATTCCGTGGGCTTTGTTCAGGGACATGATCATCGATCCGGACTTCGGCCTGCTTCCTACAGGCGTTTTCCTGGTTGTCGGCATTGTCCTGCCGGTGCTCTTGTGTTTTTATATCTTTTTCGGATTACTCGAGGACTCAGGGTATCTTTCGAGAATATCCGTTCTCTTGAACAAGGTCCTGTCAAAGATAGGCCTGAACGGCAAGGGTGTGCTGCCGCTTGTTATGGGTTTTTCCTGTATCACCATGGCAATACTCACGACCCGCATGCTCGACACAAAAAAAGAAAAGAATATAGCGATCTTTCTGCTTTTGCTCGGGATTCCATGCTCACCGCTTTTGGCTGTCATGTTCACCATTTTAAGCGGACTTCCCTGGACCGCCTCAGCCACGGTGTTCGGATTGATTTTCTTCCAGCTTCTGGCAGCAGGCCTTCTTGCCGCCAGGCTGCTTCCCGGCAGACGATCTCCCCTGATCATGGAGATTCCACTGATGCGTGTGCCCAGGTTCGGCCAACTCATAAGGAGGTCCCTCTTAAGAACGTATTCCTTTATGAAAGAGGCGGTGCCGATCTTCATCATCGCTTCTGTTGTTGTCTTTTTCTTTGATCGCGTTGGCGGTCTGACAATTCTTGAGGACACGGCGAGACCGCTGGTAAACGGTTTGATGGGGCTGCCGGAAAAGAGTGTTCAGGTCTTTATCAAGACCATTATCAGGAAGGAGAGCGGAGCGGCGGAACTTGTGCATCTGCGAGGATCGTTTGATAATGTGCAGCTGGTTGTGAACACCTTTCTTCTCTCTTTTATGATTCCATGCCTGAACGCTGCCATCGTGGTTTTCAAGGAGAGAGGCATGAAGACGGCGATTGCAATTCTCGGCAGTGTTGCCGTGTATGCCGTTTTAGCAGGCAGTGTATTGAATCATGTTTGCCGGTTCTTTGGTATCACGTTTACATAAGAGTAAGTCCCGCACAGCGGGAAAGAATTCTGGATTCTATAATAACG
>DAOVSZ010000102.1 GCA_030627725.1 Desulfobulbaceae bacterium | reverse complement strand
CGAGACCGATTCGTCGATTAACGCGGTGATTTTTCTGGACATGTATGCAAAGGCAATGCCCTATGCAATAAAAACCGCCCTTGATGAGGTGCGTTATCTTTTTACCCCGTACCTTTCAGGACATGATTAACCAAAGAAGGATTTCCCATGTTATTTAACAATAAAAGATTTCTTTATCTCTTCCTGACGTTCCTGGTTCTGGCGGTGATCATGCCGCTGATAAACGTATATGCCATTTATCCGAGATACAGCAAACAACTTATCAACAATACCGAAAAAACGGCCATCCGCGCGGGCAGACATCTGTCCAGAATGCATACCCATGCTCATACTGATGCCCATACTGATGCCGACATCTTTAATGAAAACTTCATCGGACATTGGGACACCGTTGGCGCAAAAGAGGTGCTTAACGATTTCAACCTGATGCGCATTAACATATATACCCAATCTGGAAAGCTCCTTTACTCATCTTCACCGGATGATACCGACAAAACCGAGTTACAAAACTCTCTTCATGAGATTGTCGCAAAAGGCGGAATAGTTACCAGGACTGTTGAAGAGAAAAAAAGAGCCCCAAAAGGACAGCTTGTCGAAAAACATATTGTGACGACATGCGTGCCGGTAATGCAAAAGGGTGAATTTCTCGGCGCCTTTGAGATTTATCATGACATAACCGACATTAAAAATGAACTGGATGAGATATTCCTATACTCTTTACTCTATCCTGCGCCTGTCATGTTGGTATTCCTCTGCCTGGTCTTTATAATTCTTCGCCGGCTGGACAACAGGATGACCATGCATAAGAAAACAGCCGAACTTCTTGAAGAAAAACAAAACCATCTGCTTTTGGAACAGGAAAAGCAGGCCGCTCTTTTCGAATATGTCGAGACAGCCAAGCGGCAGTGGGAAATGACCATGGACTGTGTAGAGGACATGGTGCTTCTGACTGACGCCGGCCTTCGAATCCAACGGTGCAATAAGGCGGTAAAGGATTTCACCGGCATGGATTTCAAGGAGTTGATGGACAAGAAGTGGACCGATATTCTTGAAGACACCAGCAGAGAGGAAAACGATTTCAGCGACAATATCCTGGAATATTTTCATGCCCCTTCGGGCAGATGGCTCTATCTCAACATATATGCCCTTAAGGAAGAGGAGCACATGCAAGGATTCGTCGTCACCCTGCATGACGTGACTCACATGAAAATAATAACCGAAGAACTGGAAACAAAAAATAATGAATTGCAAAAAGCATACACGGAATTAAAACAGACCCAGGGCAGGCTGCTGCAGCAGGAGAAAATGGCCTCCATAGGCCAGCTTGCCGCGGGCGTTGCCCATGAAATCAATAATCCTGTCGGCTTTATCACAAGCAATCTGGGTTCACTCGGCAAATATACCAAAAGATTGGACGAATTCATTGCCCTGCAGGAAGAGGCTGTCACAGCATGCCGCGATATGGAACTGACCGACAGGCTTGCCGAACAGCGCAAAAAAATGAAACTGGATTTTATCCTCGAAGACATCTCCGACCTGATCAAGGACTCTCTTGACGGATGTGAACGGGTCAAGAAGATTGTCCGCGACCTGAAAGGCTTTTCAAGGGTGGACCAGGCGGAAAGGAAATTTGCCGACATACAGGAATGCATGGAAACCACTCTGAACATTGTCTGGAACGAGTTGAAGTACAAGACCACGATCAAAAAGGATTACGGCGAGATCGAGCCTATTCTCTGCTATCCGCAACAGCTTAACCAGGTGTTTATGAACCTCCTTGTCAACGCGGCCGGCGCCATTGAAAAAGAGGGAACAATTTTTATAAAAACATGGCAGGACGACGCCTTTATCTATACGTCGATTGCAGACACCGGCAGCGGGATTTCGCAGGAACATCTCAACCGGATATTCGAGCCGTTTTTCACCACCAAAAAGGTGGGAAAAGGGACCGGTCTGGGTCTCAGCATCGTGTATGATATAATAACTAAAAACCATGGGGGCGATATTACGGTTGAGAGCGAAATCGGGAAGGGAACCACCTTTACGGTGAAACTGCCGATAAGCGCTCATTGATACGTGACCAGTCATACTATGAACATCAGGAAAATTTTAGAAAAAACAGGGGACATGCCGACCCTGCCGTCGGTTGCGGCCAGGATTAATTCGGAAATACTGAAGGAGTCCCTGACCGCCAGGCGGCTGGGCGCAATTATCTCTGAAGACGCAGCCTTGACAGCCAAAATCCTCAGGCTTGCCAACTCGGCCTTCTACGGCCTGTCCTCGCAGGTTGTCAGTGTGGAAAAAGCGATCATAATTCTGGGCTTTAATGCGGTAAAGAACCTTGCTTTAAGCATCTCGATCTATTTGTTCTTCCGGAAGGGCATAAAGACGAATATCGATGTGCAGGGTCTCTGGAACCACTGCCTCGGGTGCGCGGTCGCCGCGAAAATTCTTGTAGAAAAAACCGACAAGCGGTTAGGCGATGACGCCTTTCTGTTCGGCATCATCCATGACATCGGCAAAATAATACTGATCAACAATCACCTGACAGAAATGGAAAAGGTCTTGGGTATCATGAAGGAACAGAAGATCTCTCAGAACGCGGCTGAAAACGAGGTGTTCGGCTTTACCCACCAGAAGCTGGGAGGGTTGCTTTTAAAAGAATGGAAGTTCCCGGAAAACATAATCGCCGGAGTCCGCCTCCACCACGACCTGCCCCCGAATCCTAAGAAACTGGACCATGACGCCGCCCAGACCATACGGGCGCTCTGCATAGGCAACCAGATGGCTAAGGCATTGACCCTCGGCAAAAGCACCGATCCCGGGCGCATGGCCATTCCCCCTCAGATGTGGAAATTTTTAGGTGCCGGCAAAGACGATCTCCCTGCCCTGTCAGCCCGGATAAAAGAAGAATACGGCAATATCCTGACGGCATGGGCTGCAAAATAGTCAACAAAGATGAAGCCATCACAGAGGGCGGAGTGTTTCTTTAACAGCCTTGCTCCGTGATCAATTACACAAAGGGTTTTTCCATGGATGAACAGATAAAAATACTCTGTGTCGATGACGAAAACAACGTTCTGCGGGCCCTCAAGCGGCTCTTTATGGACGATGATTACGAGATCTTTACTGCTGAAAGCGGCAGTGAAGGGATTGAAGTACTTGAAAAGGAGGAGGGAATCCAGCTCATTATCTCGGATTACCGGATGCCCGGCATGGACGGTGTGGAGTTTTTACGGCAGGCCCATGAAGGCTGGCCGGAAACCATCAGGATTGTCCTGTCCGGATACGCTGACACCGCCGTTGTCGTGGCGGCGATTAATGAAGGCCGGATCTACGAATTTATCCCAAAGCCATGGAATGATGATGATCTCAGGGTTACCATCAAAAAGGCCCTTGAGGTCTTTTTTCTGAGGAGAAAAAACGAAAATCTGTCTGACAAACTCATGGCCTCCAACGAAGAACTGACCGAACTCAACAATAACCTGGAGGAAGAAGTCGCAAAACGGACCGCGGACCTCCTGTTTCAGAACAAGGCCATGCAATTTGCCCATAATGTTATGGATGCCCTGCCGGCGGCGGTAATCGGTCTGGACCCGGACGGCCTGATTGTTCTGAGCAATGCGTTGTCGGAAAGTCTGTTCAAAAAGGACGGTCTCTCTCCGGGCGGGCGCAGCGCGGCGCAGGCGCTTCCACCGGAAGTAATAGATATAGTCAACCGGATACGGGATACGGTCGAGGTTGATGAAAAAATAACCCTTTTTCAGAAATCATATCTGCTCAAGGGAGTAAAATTTGCAACTGACAAGGAGCAAGCGGGAACAATCCTGGTTTTTGTCCCTGCATAATCTGACATCTTAAGACAGGAGCCAGAAGAAAAACCAACTGCAAAAAAAATTCGGTCCATCCGATATTCTCGGCATGGAAAATAATGCCAAGCCGCAGGGAAAAGATATTTAATTTGAAAAAAATGAAATCATTATCAATCTGGTCAATGCCCTTGAACGGCGCCGGCTGCTCATGGAAAGTCATAGATATGAAAAACGCCTTGAACAAGAGGTCCGGAAGCGGACCAGGGCGCTGCATTTACTGTAAAACTCCCCCTGGAGAGACACGACCCGGGCTTTGAAAAACCCGAGGAACAACACGGAGGTTCCCTGTGAGTACAGCACGTTATAAGATCGTCCTGATTGAGGATGACGAACTCCAGGTCCAGTATATCAGGGAACTTTTGCCCACCTATTCCGAAGGTTCTCTACAGATAGATTGGGCCGATTGCCTGGCAAAGGGTATCGACCTGCTTTCCACCAAGGAGTACGACGTCATCCTTCTTGACATGAACCTGCCGGACAGTCTGGGACTTGAGGGCCTGGAGAAAATTGCGCCGCTGGCTCAGGAAACGGCCATTGTCCTCTTGACCGGGGTTGACGACGAAAAACTGGCCATTCAGGCGCTGCAGTCCGGGGCCCAGGACTATCTAGTCAAGGGCCAGGCGGATGGACGGTGTATAGCCCGCGCTGTTCGATACGCTGTTGAACGCACGCAGATTCTTGCCAATCTGGAGTGGCAGAAAAGGGACCTGGAGAAGACCGGGAAAGCGCTTTCCTCGAAAAACAGAGAGCTTGAGCAGGCCTATTCCGAGCTGAAGAATACTCAGTCCCAACTGCTGCAGCAGGCAAAGATGGCCTCCATCGGGCAGCTTGCCGCGGGCCTGGCCCATGAGATCAACAATCCCATGGGATTTGTTACCAGTAATCTCAATACGCTCGGCAGATATGTCGACAGGCTGGTCGAGTTTCTCGCCATCCAGTCCGACGCCCTGCAGGCTTCGGCCCCCCTCGCGAAAGTGAAAAAACTCAATCTGGTCCGAAAAAAAATGAAGGTTGATTATATCCGGGAGGATGCCGTGGAGCTTCTGGCTGAGTCGCTTGAAGGTGCGCTTCGTGTCAAGGAAATCGTGGGGAACCTGAAGAATTTTTCCCGGACGGACGAGGCGAAGATACAGGAGACGGACATCAATGCAAGCCTGGAAAGCGCCCTGAAGATCGTCTGGAATGAACTGAAAGACAAGGCACGGGTTATCAGAGAGTTCAGCGACTTGCCCATGGTGCGCTGCAACACCCAGCAGATAAACCTGGTGTTCCTGAACCTCCTGGTCAATGCGGCGGATGCCATTCCGAAACAGGGGGAGATCACTCTGAAAACCCGGCAGGAGGGCGATGTCGTGCTTGTCTCTGTATCCGATACCGGCATTGGCATACCTGCCCGGATCAGAGAGAGAGTTTTTGAACCCTTCTTTACCAACAAGGGTGTGGGCAATGGGATCGGTCTGGGATTGAGCATGTCCTATGACATCGTGAAAAAGCATGGCGGTGAACTTACCCTGGAGAGTAAAGAGGGCAAGGGAACGACATTTACGGTCAGGCTGCCGGTCAGCGGAAACGCAACAACGACCTCAGGCATAAAATAGACGCTTGTAACGGAGAAAAACCATGACGGAACATACGGTTCTTTTTGTTGATGATGAAAAGAATATCCTGAAAGCCCTGCAGCGACTCTTTCTTGACGAAGAGTATGCCATTCTGACCGCTGAAAGCGGCAAGGAGGCCTTGTCCCTGCTCGACAGCGGCGAGACGCCGACCGTGATTGTGTCTGACCAGAGGATGCCGGAGATGGACGGGGCCGAATTCCTGGCCCTGGCCAAGGAGAGGCAGCCTGAAAGCATCAGGATGGTGTTGACCGGGTACGCCGACATCAATGCGGCGGTCGATGCGGTCAACAGGGGCGGCATCTACCGGTACATCATGAAACCGTGGAACGATGACGACTTGAAGCTCACGGTCAAGGACGCCATCGATCGTTTTGAACTTGTGCAGAAGAACAGGGAACTGACCGCAGAATTGGTGGAAAAGAACAAGGCCTTGGAGGAACTGAATGCGACTCTTGAAGAGAAGGTGAAAGAAAGAACACACGATCTGCAGGAGGCCTTAAACAAGAACAGGCAGTTGAACGTGGTCCTGAAAGAGAAGGTCAGGGAGCTGCAGGGCCGCGACCGGATACAGCAGCATCTGTTGACCATTCATCCCCTGGAAGAGACCCTGCAGCTGGTCCTGGAGGTGATCACGGAAGTCGTCAAGGTGGACGCGGCAGCGGTGTATCTGGCGGATAAATCTGAAAAAGGGGCCAGGATTGCCGCGACAACCAGCGAGATGGCAGAAGGCACGACCCTCTTTGACTTCTCCGAAGATAATGACGAGGGTGAAGTATTCAACCGGTCGCTTCATACTGTTCTCTCCTCCGGGAAGCCGCTTACGCTCGAAAGGGAAGATGTCTGGGTTGGGGAGACGGTCAAGGAGAAAATTTTGTTCTTCTTTGTTCCGCTCCGGAAGGGAGACGATTCCCTGGGGGCTATCGTGATCGCCTGGGCCTCTGAAAAACCTTTTAAAAAATCAGATGCGCAAACGATCAACAGCTTCGGCATGCTGGCGGCCATCGCCGTCAGTGATTCACTTCTGAAGCAGGACCTCCCTTCCCTGGAAGGGGTGTTGGATGATGTTTTGATGGATTTTTCAGATGAAGGGTGATGCTTAGTCAGTGTTTGCAGGAATGGATTAATCGCGAATGAAAAAATCATCATCTAAGAAAAAATCGGCTGATTCCCTTGATGATGTCTTTCTTGATGCCCTGAAGGACAAGATCCCTGAGGAGTTGTCAGCTGAAGAGGTGCTTTCCGAAGACCAGTTGGATACGCTGGATACCTTTCTTGATGAGGGCGAGCCGGAAGTCGAACGGTTTCCCGAGGAAGAGAAGGAGAAGGCTGTGCCCCGTGTTGCCCGGGCGTTGAATCTCGTGGTGTCGGATGACCGGATGGTCGCGTCGCTCCTGGCTGAAAACTGTCGATCGTATGAACTGGAGGAGATAGAAGAAGAGCTCCAAAAGGGCGGGGTAGTCTCTGGAATCGATCCGGAGGCATTGGCCCGGGCAATTGAATTACTGCAGACGGCCGGCGGCTGGCAGGGCGAACTCGTGGTGGCCCGCGGGAGTCTGCCGGCGCTCGATGATTTGATTTCCTTTTCCTTTTTTACCAGAAAAAAAGATCCGGGCGGAGAAAAATATGTCTGGATGGCCGGTGATGTGCCTCTCTTTTTCGACGAGGTGAAGGAGAGTCTGCGCTCCAGCTCTCTGGATGAGATCAAGAAACTTGATCTGCGGGTCAAGGCGGTCGCGCCCTATGAGGTGCTTGCAAGGCTCACAGGCGATGTCCGTAGTGTGCAGGGCTATAATGTCTACGGCAAACCGGAAGGCGAAGTCCTTACAGCGCCGGAACCCGGCGAAAACGTAGAGTTTGATGAAGCGGATGGCGCCTATTCCGCGGAGATCTTCGGATATCTGGTCATTGATACGAAGAAGATTTCCGTTTTGCCGCCGATATGGATCCCCTCCAGCCAGATGGCGGTGTATTATATCAACTATAAACAGGCCGGAGATTTCTGCTTTCCATACCCGGAGAATATTCAGAAGCTGTTGACGGATATAGAGGTAAAGTCTTTCTCCGTCATGGTGTCGGATATTGAAAAGATGTCCGCTTTTTTTAAGGCAGGCAAAGAATTGCCATGTGCGATCAAGATTGCGCGCGGCATCAAACCCATACCTGGAAGGGATGCAGAATTTGAGTTTTATATTGATACGGAAATCAGGGCGGGAACGCTGCGGGAAGACGATTCCATGGATATGCGGGAGCGGAATCTTGTTAACAGCGTTACAAAAGATACCCTGCTCGGCAAAAAGATCAAACCCACCCGGGGGACCCCAGGAAAAACCGTGTTCGGCAAGGAGGTCAAGGCCCCGAACGGCATGGACAGGATTATCAGCACAAACGAAGGGGTGTTGGAGAAAAAACTGGAAGACGGCGTTATTGAATATTACGCCAAGATTGACGGGAATGTCAGCTACACCAATGATTATGTCGCGGTTACCGATTCCTTTGGGGTTGAAGGGGATGTGGACTATACGACCGGCAATATCGAGGTCAAGACAGGGCTACGTGTCGGCGGTTCGGTAAAACCTTCCTTTGCTATCAAGGCGGGCGGGAATACGATTATCAACGAAACCGTCGAATCCGGCGCACAGGTCTTTGTCGACGGTGATCTTATGGTCGGCAAGGGAATTATTGGAGAAGGGACCAAGGTGATCGTCCTTGGAAATCTTCAGGTGGAGTTTATTCAGGACGCAGAGGTGGTTGTCAAGGGAGATATTACCGTGGGAAGCTATATCTATAACGGCACGGTCCGTGCCGGCGGTAGAATCACCATAAAAAAAGCGGCAGGCACCAAGGGCGGCAAGACTATCGGCGG
>DAOVSZ010000198.1 GCA_030627725.1 Desulfobulbaceae bacterium | reverse complement strand
CCTGTTTGCCGTGTTGATCATTATTCTGCTTGGACTGGCGCCCCCGGAAACAGTCCTGTCCGGGTTTGCTTCCAACAGTTTTTTCATGGCGCTGAGCATCCTTGGCCTCGGCACGGTCCTGACCACATCCGGATTGGGGTACCGTATACTTCTGCTCCTGCTGAAAGCCGGGCCGGCGAATACCTGGTGGAACAACATGTGTGTCTTTCTCATGGGGTTGATATTGAACCCTCTGGTACCGACTGCAAACGGAAGAATCGCAATTGTTTCCCCGTTTGTTCAGGAACTTTTGAGGTTCCATGACGGAAAAACCGCAAAGCGTGAAGCCGGTCGCTTGACAGTGAGCGCGCTCGCCGGGGCCGGGCTTTTTTCCGCGGTTTTCTTGAGCAGCAAATCAATAAATTTCATCATCTACGGTTCGCTTCCATCACAGGAACAGGCACAGTTTCAGTGGCTGTACTGGCTCTATGCCGCCTCTGTCTGCGGACTGGTGATGATGGTCCTTTTTCAGGTCAGTTTCGCTCTGGTGTTCAGGTCCTCCGGCAGCAGCACGGTTCTCACCAAACAGGCCGTCCGTGATCAGATCACTGTCCTTGGACCAATGGACAGGTCGGAATGGGCGGCAGTTATCGGCTTTTGTGTGCTGGCAATAAGTTTTACCACCAATTCACTCCACCGTATTGAGATTCCATGGGTGGCTCTGTCTATTTTTTACGGCCTGCTGATGTTCGGATTCATTGATAAGGAAAAATTCAGAAAGCATATTGATTGGAGTTTTCTTGTCTTTCTTGCCGCGCTCATTGGTCTGGTTGCCTCGATGAAGCATACCGGGGTCGATTTGTGGCTGACATCGAAGTTCGACTGGTTGAACGCTATAATGGCCAGTAATTTTCCCCTGTTTATCCTCATGCTTGCCGGCGCAATCAGCGCTGTGCGGATTGTCCTGCCGATCAATGCAACCGTTGTTATTTTTGCCGCATTGCTGCTGCCGACAGCGGTGAATATCGGTGTCAATCCATGGCTGGTCGGTTTTCTTATCCTTTTTCTGTCTGAATCATTTGTTCTTCCTTATCAGGCATCGTATTATGCCCAGTACTGCGCCTTGACCGGCGTGGGACAGCCTGCTCACGACAGACGGCTTGTGCCCTATCATCTGGCGCTTGCCGCTATGAAGCTGATTGCGGTGTATGCATCAATGCCGTTCTGGAAATACTTGGGGCTCTTATGAGACGGACGCGTGCGACAAGCCTGGTCATGGCACTCTTCTTTGTGGCGGCGATAGGTGTTGTCGTGTGGCTTAATTATACCCGACCGCGGATCCTCGTCCTCCATAGTTACAGTGAGGATTATATCTGGACCCGGGAGGTCA
Organism: Desulfobulbaceae bacterium; assembly: GCA_030627725.1. Taxonomy (GTDB): domain Bacteria; phylum Desulfobacterota; class Desulfobulbia; order Desulfobulbales; family DAOVSZ01; genus DAOVSZ01. The sequence goes on along the minus strand of DAOVSZ010000198.1, from coordinate 4,284 downwards.
ATGTAGGATTGGAACGGATCTTTGCCGACCAGAACTGGCTTCTTCTCAGATATCATTACATGAAGACGAAAAAGTTCAAGGATAAGGAGGCCCACAGACGGGCCGGCATTGCGGCCGGAAAAGCTGTTGAGAAATTTCGTCCGGATGTTCTGATTGCGATTGACGATTATGCCCAGAAACTCGTAGCTGTCCATTTTTTGAGTGATCCGGAAATGAATATTGTTTTTGCCGGAGTAAACGGCAGTATTGAACCGTATGGCTATGATACGGCAAAAAACGTGACCGGTATATTGGAAAGAAAACAGGTCAAAGCCTTACAGGAAGTGATTCTGATGCTGGCGGCAGACTTTGGTTTGAGTGGGTCTGGAAATGCTGTCCGTACCCTGTATCTTTCCGATTCCGCTCTGTCCGGATACAGAGATTCAGAATACATCAACGCCTTTGACTGGCAGCCGATTGACCATCAGGGCGCTCTTCATGTAGATGATTTTGATGCATGGATGGATGTTGTCGGGAAAGCGGAGAGCATGGCGGATTTTCTCCTTGTTTCCGGTTACAGGAAACTGCCGCGGTCACAAGCAGACCCAACGTTCGTGCCGCCGGATGAGATCATGGCCTGGACGGAGGAGCATTCCGCAATACCGGTCTTGGGGATGAATTTTTTCAACACCGGTGATGGCGCCATGCTGTCAGTCGGGGTTTCTCCCTATGAGCAAGGGGAGGTTGCAGCCTCCATGGCCCTTGAAATAATCACGGAAGGCAAGAGCCCGGCTGAGATTCCGATCAGGATATCAAAGCAGTATGTTATCTCGCTTCGTGATTCCATGGTAAAGAAACGAAATCTTTCCGTGCCGGATATTTTTGAGGCCTTTGCCCGGGCGACAAATAATTATTATGAGTGATCCCGGCATGAAAGTTTATTGTAAAAAAACAGATTACCACAGAGCGCACAGAGATCACTGAGAAAAGAATATTTCAACTCTGTGATCTCTGTGCGCTCTGTGGTGAATTTAATCTTCGATGTTTCTGCTTTCTGTGATGGGAGTTTGTATCTATGAAAAATGTATTCTGTTATCTGGTTATCCTCTCGGTTTTCTTCTGCCTGAGACCTGCTGATGCTGCTTCCTCCGGGAGTTCCGACAATGAGGCGATGAGAGTTGCTGTGGTCGAGTTTGATGTGAAGGGCGAGGTTGATCTAACAGATGCCGGATCTATCGTAGCCGAGTGGATGATCGGGGCAATTGCCCGAACAGAGGTCTTCAAGCTGCAGGAAAGGGTGCTGCTGAAAAAGATCCTTGAGGAACAGAAGCTGTCCGTGAGCGGACTTGTTGACGAAAAGGAGGCTGCGGCCAGGATAGGAAAGCTTTTCGGCGTGCAGGGGATTGTCACGGGCAGCGTCATCAAATGGCAGGATACGGTTTCAGTAACAGCGAGGCTTATTGACGCCTCGACCGGCGCCATAATCAGGACAGCTGAGATCACAACAGGAAGTATGAAGGCGGTTCCTGAACGTATAAACGACCTGGCCCTGGTTGTTGCCGGCATGAAGCATCCTGACATGATGTCCCATCTTGATCTCGATCAAACAGCTGCTCCAGGAAAGACAGCCCGGCAGACCGGAGGAAAGACATGGCGTGATCCTGTCGCTGCAATGGACTTTGTCTGGATCGAGGGAGGATGTTTTCAGATGGGCCAGTCCCAGGAGGAGGGGCGTACCCTGGCAAAAGAGGTCGGCGCCAGAGTATACCGAAAGAAATATGACGATGAGTTCCCACAGCATCTTGCCTGTGTTGACGGTTTCTGGATGGGGATGTATGAGGTGACGAACCGGCAGTTCCGCCTCTATCGGCCAGAGCACAGCAGTAAAGACTTCAAGGGGAAATCATTGAACGGAGATGAGCAGCCGGTAGTCTATGTCAGCTGGGACGATGCCAAGGCTTATGCCGCCTGGCTGTCAAAGGCCGGAAAGGGAAAGAATGCGTACCGTCTTCCCACAGAGGCGGAGTGGGAATACGCCTGCCGGGCCGGCACGTCATCCTCACGATTCTGGGGTGAGGATTCAGACGAGGCTGGAGAGTATGCCAACGTTTATGACCGGACCGCGCACACGATCTTTCATTTCAAGTGGCAGCATCATGACTGCGACGACGAGTATCCGGTGACCTCACCGGTTGGAAGCCTGTACCCGAACGATTATGACCTCTACGATATGCTCGGCAACGTATGGGAATGGACGGAAGACAGTTATAAAAGCGATTCGTACTGGCAGCACCAGCGGAATAATCCGCTCTTTTCTGAAGAAGGCAACAGGGTCAGGCGGGGAGGAAGCTGGGGCAGCGCACCGGGCAGCGTCCGTTGCGCCAACCGTGGGAATCGGGCAACTGACAGGAAAAACAAGGAGATAGGTTTCAGGCTGATCAGGGTGGAAAAATAATCCGGGTTAAATATCTTTCACCCTTGGAAAATAATTATTTGCCATTGCAGGAAGAGCTGTCAGGTACATCAGGTGCAGAATGTATTTCCCTTCGACAAACCGGCAGGTCCTGACGATTGCAAAGGAAGCAATGGAAATCTGAGAGTCCGGGATGATGACATCTATCGGATCGTACATCATGGTTTCTATGTCAAACTCGACATAAACCAGCTGGTCCTTGATCTCTGCCGGCCAGATTTTTTTCATAGTCATACAGAGTCCCCCGATCGAAACGTCCACCAGGGTGCCAGGCAACTTTTTAGCCGCTAGAAGAAGTGAGTGGTCTTCATCCTGTATATCATTGTCTTCACCATGCAGGGTGTCTGTAATGCCGCACTCTCCTGCCTGGCCGGAATTTTCTTCAGTCAGCTCTGTTGAGATAAGAGTCTCTGATGCGGTGTCATCGGTGTCAGGGATATCTTCCGGTACTCCCTCTATTTTACGGATGAGGCGGAGTTCTCCCTCCTGGAGGCGTAATGTAATGGTGTCCGGAACAAGCCGGCAGTGTACGGAATGGAAAGGCGGGAGTTTTATTCGTTCATTTAAACGGGGGTCCAGTGGCTGTACTCGGAAAAAGTCGGAAAAAATGTCCGTGACCTGTGTCTGCAGGACGTATCGTTTTTTTCCGCCGGACGGCAGTACAATAATAATCCTCTCTTCTTTTTTTACATAGGCAGCGAGATGACTGTCATAAATATCGATCATGTCAATGCCGGCGTCCAAAATCGTTCTTTCATACACTTTGGATCGGATAATTAAAATCGCCTTTTTTTCTTTCTCCTGATAGAGTTCTCTGATGTCTTTGCCCAGAAGCTCAAGGGAGCGGATCTGGACGTTATTTCTGTTGATGAGTTCCTGAATCTGTTGTGAAATATCGAGTTGTCGTCTCATCGTTTTCCCCGGTGAATGATAGTATTACCTCTCTTATTATATCATGACTTTCTTAAGGGGATCAGAGGTATTAGTAAAAGGAGGTCATTTTTCCCTCGTAGTAGAGCGCTTGTGAGGAATGCGGGCTCAGAGCCGGACCATACCAACAGATCAGCGTTTGAAGTTACGGAATCTGGTGTCAATGGCAATGATCTCTTCCAGTCGGATCAGGGCGTCAAAATAGTCCTTGCCGTCAAGTTTTTCCAGGTGCAGAAGATGGTTGCCGATTTCCTTGACGATCCCGGAAATGACTTTTCCCGAATCGATGGTCACATAGACCTTTTTGCCGACCAGAGACTTCAGGTTGTCCGCCATGGAGGCGTTCACGTTATAGCCGACACCTTCAACAGGCACGACTTGCTGTTTTGCCTCGACTCCGTTTGAAAGCAGAAGCAGCACGGCAGAAAAAACGATGCTGAGTGTCATGCAAAGGGTGCGTGTTGTGAGCGTCTTCTTCATCTCGTTCTCCCTCCATTTTTTTACAATGTTTAGTGTTCACGGTTTAGGGTTGAAAACAGCTTATCATGACAAATGGGAAGATGTAAAGGCTTCAACCCGTGGTCAGTTGCCTCTCTCTAATTTTGCTGCAATAGGAATGTCTGCAGGGGCTCATTTATAGTTCAAGATTTTTGAGCGAACTTAATATACCGATACATCCATCCAAGATAAGCTTCTTCATTCCGGATACTGTAGTCGTTTCAAACGAATTATATCACGGGCTTGTTCCAGCAATCTTTTCTCCCTGCCTGCGCCACGTTTCTTGACAATTTTCTCAGTATTGTCCATATTGAATTTATTGACTTAAGGAGGTTTTCCGTATTTCTCCATAATACCGGTATTGTCGAAATGCAAAATGCCGAAAGCTATCGGCAATATCACTT
>DAOVSZ010000108.1 GCA_030627725.1 Desulfobulbaceae bacterium | reverse complement strand
GGGTAGCGTCTGCGTCCATGCCGCGGATATGGATCTCCTGAGCTGCGCCGCCGTAGTTCCCTCGCGTGCGCCAGTCAATTCCCTGCTCATTGCCGAGCAGCTCGCCGATGCTTCTGGCCGGAGATTCTGCAATGTCGATGGAATCCTTGATCACGACCGAGTTGGTAATGTCTTTCCGTGTTTCTTTCGTTTTGGTGGATGAAGTCACCACTTCATCCAAGGTGGTGATGGTTTGTTCTTCTTGTCTTGCTTGAGCGTGTGATGGCGCTGTCAGGATACAGGCAAGAGCGGTTCCCCAGACAATTGTTTTCTTCATTGAGACCTCCATAAATTTTTTTTGTCCGGGATTGTAAAAAGATAAAAAAAAATCCCGGACCGATAAAATATCGATCCGGGATTTCCCTTCTTTATCCGTAAGATCTTTTGGAACAGCGCCTGTCCATGGCGACATGTCCCTTCTTCTCAGGTAGGTCTTCTGACTTTCGGTTTTTAAAACCCTGGGGAAGACAATGCTCTTGGAGGGCATTATTTCCAAAGGTTTCTGCCGAATCACTGCGCCTTCCCATTCAAGCCAAGAACAGTGGCAAAATGCAGTGTCCGTTTCCGATTACAGCGGCGGGCCCGTCCCCGATTTTCACGGGGTTCCCTTTTATGCTCCAAGGAGCACCTGAAAAGTATGTTCGTTTACACCTACTAGATTCGGGTCATTTTTTCAAGAGCCTTTTCCCACATCTCGATACTGCTCCACTTCGTGATCCTGACCCATCCCTCTCTGTGGCGGTGTTTGAAGTTTTTTGTGGCTGGAATAAGACCAAGAATTATCAGACAGCCTCGCCGAGAAAGACGTAATCACCGACATAAATACTGGACCATGGGCTGGTCCGTATCCACCCGATGCGTGTCTCCCTTGAGCGGCGGCGTTCGTCTCGTCTTCGATCAAGACCGCCATCTTCAAAATAATTGACACTGTAAGCGACTCGTCTGTCTGTTTCGTCTCTACGGTCGTACCCGGAGCGTTTCATGACATACCTCTTTTTTTGCGATTGCTTTTGAGCCTATCTACTCACACAATATTATATGCAAATAGTGTGTCATTGTGCAACGGTATAAGTTTTAGCCTGTTATTACAGGAAGTTGTGTTTATTTTCTTGTTTTTGTGGAGAAAGTACAAGGCTTGTTGTTTCCGTAATCGTGGAAAAAATGCACAGAAAGCCGGAAAAAACTGCCTGTTACACCTCTTTCAGAAGCTTCTCAAGGGTGTCCAGACCCTTCTCTCCTCCCTGGTATTCGATCAGTCTTTTCAGTTTGATGAGGGCTTCACCGCTTGCCAGGGCCTCGCGGGCAAGATGTGTTGCTTTTTTCAGATCCGCTTCTTTGCCGGCAACCCGCAGGGCGGCAGCGGCATTGACACAAAAGAGATCGGCAATCGGTCCTTCGTCCTTTTGAGCCAGAACTTTGAGCGCAGCGAGCGCGTTTTCCCGTGCCGTGTTTTTGCTGGCAACGTCTTCATACGAACATTTTCGGACCCCGAAGTCTTCCGGGTTCAGGAGGTACCGTTCTATCTTGCCGTCCGAGAGTTCAACTATGTGGGTGGGGCCGCAGACCGAGATTTCATCGATGCCCAGCTTGTATTCATGCTGATCGCTCATCCCGTACGGCGCCATGGCGGCGGTCGTGCCGGTCGCCTGCAGGATTTCAATGAGCTGCGGGCAGAGATACGCTGCATAAACGCCGATAACGATGCTCGTGGTCTTGGCGCAGGGCCGGGTCAGGGGGCCGATGATGTTAAAAGCGGAGGTAAAGCGCATGGACTGGATCAAACGGCCCCAGCCTGCTTTTAGGAAGGATTCTCCCGGCAGGTAGCAGATGCCGTGGTCTTCGAGGCAGCGGTTGGCGGCGGCAAGCGGTGATGACAGGTCAAGGCCCATGATTTCAAGGAGATCCGTGGCGCCGGAGACACCGGTCACGAGCCGAGCCCCCTTCTTGGCGATCTTGACACCGCAGGCAGCGGCGATAAAGGAGGCCGGGGTTGAGACGTTGACCGTCTTCAAGGCGTCAGACCCTGTCCCTACGATATCGCAGCAGTCTTCAGTGATGTCTGGTTCAATCTTTTCGGTGTCATACTCGTAGAGCGCGTCCCAGGCGCCGCAGAGTTCGGGTGTGGTCGGTCCTTTCATCAGGTGGGCGATCAGAAAGGCCCCCTGCTGCAGTTCCGGCTGCTCCGAGAGGATGACCTGGCGGTAGTACTCCCGAGCCTCTGCCCGGCTCATATTTTTGCCTTTGGTAAGTTCTACGATAATCCTGCCAAAGGCCCGCAGATTTTCTTCCGTGTTGTTCATGATGTTTCTCCTTAATAAACGATGGTTTTATATTCATCCGGTCCCGGTGTTCTGGAAAGTTCGTCTGAAAGTTCTGCCAGGGGTATCCTGCGGGTAATCAGGTCGGGAACCTGGACCTTCCCGCTTTCTAAAAGTTTCATGGCCTGATCCATGTCTGCCGGCGTGCATCCGTATGCCCCCGCAAGGGATTGTTCTTTCTGATGCAGTTCGTTGTGCAGCGTCTCAATGCGGACGCCTTTGGGCATGCCGGAGAAAAGAACGACGGTACCGCCCGGCGTAAGCGACGTGAGGGCAAGCTGCAGGGCGCTTTCCGTGGAGGCGGCGATCAGGATGGTGTCTGCCGACTGTCCGTTCGAGAAGAGGTCACCTTCCTGCGCCGCATTTTTTGTGCGGATCGGGTCAGTGTCATGGATGAGTGCGGCGGCGCCGGTGATTGCCTTGATGACGCGGGCGGCAAGCCTGCCCATGAGGCCTGCGCCTATGATCAGAGAGGTCTCGTGGAGGCGGCGAACTTTGTTCAGGCCATTCAGGATACAGGCAAGAGGTTCCGTCAATGTCGCCTGATCAAAGGAGATGGAGTCGGGGATTTTGAATGCTTTTGTTTTGTCGGCAATTTCCGGCGTCAGGAAGAGGGCGTTCGAAAAGCCGCCGTCAATGGAGTACCCGAAGAGTTCGAGTTCAGGGCAGAGGTTTGGTCTGTTGCTTCGGCAGAAGCGGCACGCGTTACAGGCAAGGGCGGGCCAGAGGACAACGCGGTCTCCCTTGGCAAGTTCCAGGTGTGGCAGGTCTTTCTGCAGGATGCCTGCAACCTCATGCCCAAGGATGCGCGGCAGTTCCATGCCGTTTGGAGGATGAAGAAAGGCCTTGCGGTCGGAGTGGCATATCCCGCAGGCTCTTGTCTCAAGAATTTTTTCCGCCAGGGCATCTTTGCTGTGCTCCAGGAGCGTCATTTGGGCAGGCGTCGTCAGGTAGGCAGCTTTCATTGGAAGAGATACCTCATGTTTTTTTAGGTCCTTGCGGCTCACAAACGAATTGCCAGGCTGAAAATCGTGAAACAGGCGGCAGCAAGACCTGTAGTGGCATAGAGGATCCGGTTGGCCTTAAGGATGTGTTTCTCTGTCGCAGAGGTTGTCGGATCACCGATCGTTGGCTTGGTGACTGGATGACCGAAATAGATGTTTGTGCCGCCGAATTGGAGTCCCAAGGCGCCTGCAACCGCAGCCTCTGTCTGGCCGGCATTGGGGCTTGCGTGTTGGTTTCTGTCACGGACAAAGATCCGCCACGAGGCCTTTGGGTTCATTTGCAGGAAAAAAGAGGCGCAGACCACGAGAAGGCCTGAGATTCTGGCCGGCAGGAAGTTCGCAATGTCATCGAGCCTGGCTGCCGCCATCCCGAATTTTCTGTATTTTTCATTTTTGTAGCCGAATGTTGAGTCCATGGTGTTTATTGCCTTATAGAGCAGCGCTCCGATCGGGCCGCCTAAAAAGGCAAAAAAGAGCGGCCCGGTCACACCATCGACAATATTCTCCGCAACACTCTCAACGCAGGCCCGGGCAACGTCTTCTTCGTTCAGGTCCTCCGTGTCCCGCCCGACAATCATCGCCACCCGCCTTCTGGCTTCCGGCAGATTTTTTTCTGCCAGGGCCTGAGAGACCTCCCTGCTGTGTTTTTCCAGGTCATGGGTTGCAAAGCAGGTGTAGAGAAGAAGCACGGAGACGATTTCATATGCCCATGGAAAGAGAAGCGATACGGTGTTCAGGAGGATTGCGACTGTCATCGCCGTGGCGAGCAAAACTGAGGTAACGGTCAGGGCGCCTGCCAGGCGTTTGCTCGGAAGCGCTTTTCTGAAAAAGGTCTCGCATGCGGCGGCGAACCTCCCGATCAGCTGCACAGGATGCGGCAGGGAGCGCGGGTCACCCACGGCCAGGTCGAGAAGAAGCGCAGCTATAATTTGGAGTTCAATTGCCATTTAATAAAATCCAGGCACAAAGGCACAAAGGTACAAAGTTTTCGGGAGGTTCCGGTGAGATGTTTTTGACTGCGCAGAGCGCCTAAATTTCTAGAAGTTCGTAAATTTTATCCATGTCCAGTTTTTTTCGTACCGTTTCAGCAAGCCGATCAAAGGCCGGTTCCAGGTCGTAATGAGAAACGATTCTCTCAACCGGCTTCAGCCCGCATCTCTTTCTGAGCCGGTCGATGAACCAGCGTCTGAAGGGATCGGCGTCAAAGATGCCGTGCAGGTATGATCCCCATATCCGGTTGTTCTTGGAAGACTCGCCTGCAATGGCGCCATCCGAAAGCCTGAGGACGCCTTTGTGTCTTGAAGAGGTCCGGCCGTGATGGATCTCGTATCCATGCACCTCTTCTCCTGAGTCGATATGGATGGACGTCTGTCTGGTCAGGGTCTTGTCTTTCTCCAGGGTGGTGGTGATATCAAGAAGGCCGAGCCCTGCGATCTCTTTGCCTGCCGATTCGAGAGCGTAGGGGTCGTGGATCGTCCTGCCCAGGATCTGAAAGCCGCCGCAGATACCGACAATCTCGGTGTGTTTGTTTGCGGCGATTTCGCTGATGCATCCGGCAAGTCCGGAACGATTCAGGTATTCGATGTCGTTGATGACGTTCTTGCTGCCGGGCAGGATAAGGGCGCCCGGCCTGGTGCCACTGAGGTCGCCAGGTGAACGTACGATCTTCAAGAAAACGTCTGGTTCTGTAAGAAAAGGTTCAATATCGGTAAAGTTGGAGATGTGCGGCAGATCGATCAAGGCTATGGTTACATGATCTTCTTTGGGCCTTTTCATATCAAAGAGACCGTTTTTAAAGCTGACCGAGTCTTCTTCCGGAAGTCCGAGGTTTTGTATGTAGGGAACAACACCCAGCACAGGGCGACCGGTCTGTGCTTCAAGATAGGTGAGGCCGTCTTTCAAGAGTGATTCCTGGCCTCGGAAGCGGTTGATCACAAAGCCGGCCACAAGATCTTTTTCCCATCCATCGAGGATATGCATGGTGCCGATCAGCGAGGCGAATACCCCGCCCCGCTCTATGTCGCCGGAAATAAGCACCGAGGCGTCTGCATAACGGGCCATCTGCATGTTGACGATGTCGTGGTGTTTGAGGTTGATCTCAGCCGGACTTCCCGCCCCTTCAAGGATAACAGCGTCATATTCCGAGGCAAGCGAATCATAGGCGGCATGGATTTTTTTTACGGCTTCGGGTTTGTAGCGGATATATTCCGACACCTGCATGTTGCCGACCGGTCTGCCGTTGACAATGACCTGGCTTCCGGTGTCACTTGAGGGCTTTAACAGGACCGGGTTCATGCGTACGTCCGGATCGAGCCTTGCGGCCTGTGCCTGGACGACCTGGGCGCGTCCCATCTCGCGACCGTCATGGGTGACATAGGAGTTGAGCGACATGTTCTGCGCCTTGAACGGGGCGACTTTTAATCCGTCCTGCAGAAGGATGCGGCAGAGGGCGGCTGTCAGGATACTCTTGCCGGCATCAGAGCAGGTGCCCTGGAACATGATTGCAGGTGTTTTTTGTGTCATTTGTCCGAATCGGAGACCGCGGCCTCTTCAAAAGTTGCAACATCGGTCAGGACCCGGACCGCAGCTTCTACGATATTCATCGCTAAAGCAGCGCCGGTTCCTTCGCCAAGACGCATGGAGAGATCAAGGAGCGGGTCGCATCCGAGGTGGGCGTGCATAATCTTGTGGCCGGGTTCAACGCTTCGATGGGCGGCAATGATGTAGTCTTTGACCTCCGGGTTAATGGCATGCGCAATGAGGGCGCCGGCGGTTGAGATGAATCCGTCGATAATCACCGGTTTCTCCTGGGCGGCAGCGCTCAAGATGACGCCGGCAATACCGCCTATCTCAAATCCGCCGACCTTAGAGAGGACATCAAGCCCGTCTGATGGGTCCGGGGTGTTTACAGCCAGTGATTTTTTGACAACATCGATCTTGTGCTGCAGCTGTCCGTCGTTTAACCCGGTGCCGCGACCGGTCACCTCTTCGACAGAGGCGCCTGTCAGGGCGGCGACAATGGCGGTGCTGGGGGTCGTATTGCCGATCCCCATATCACCGGTGCCGAATATATCTATGGTGTCTTCAAGCTCACAGGCGACTTCAATGCCTGCTTCAATGCTTTGGACAGCCTGGTCTCGGGTCATGGCAGGGCCTTGCGCCATGTTGGCGGTGCCCATGGCGATTTTTTTCGGGATGATGCGGCCGCTTACGGCAAGATCTGAAAGGTCTGCAGCAACACCCATGTCTACGACGAGGACCTGCGCTCCTGCCTGGGCGGCCAGGGCATTAATCCCGGCGCCGCCGTTCACGAAGTTATGCACCATCTGCGGGGTGACCTCCCGGGGAAATTTGCTGACACCTTCCTCGGTTACTCCGTGGTCGCCGGCAAGGGTGAGAATCGCCTTGCGTGATACCGGCGGCGTGAGGGAGCGCGTCATGCCGGCCAGGTCCACGGCCAGGTCCATAAGGCGGCCCAGCGCCCAGTGAGGCATGGTAAGACGGTCAAGGCGCTCTTTTGCCTTGTTTCGGTATGTCGTACTTTGAGGAGTAATGCTGTCAATAGTCTGTTGAAATATCCTCATTTTTCCCCTTTCCTTAAAAGCTTCCGGCAGGCTGATTCCGGACAAAAAAATCCCCGGACCGAAAAAAAATCGACCCGGGGATATCCCTGTTTATCCATAGATCATACGTGGATTTCCTTTGTCCGCGAAGGCAATCCAACTGTCGTTACAGGCAGGTCTTCTGACTTACCCAATCCTTTCAATGGCCTTCCCGTCCCGCTTTGCGGGACAGTGGTACATCATTTTGAAAGGATCCCCTCGTTCATAAAGTAAAGATAAGGGGCGGGATTACAGCGGCGGGACCGTCTCCGATTTGCACGGAGTTCCCTTTTAAGCTTCAGCTCGTTATGTTCTGTAAAAAATAATCGTGGCAAGAGCTGATAAGCGCCTGTAGGTATTTAACCACTTACAGAAAAAAAAGTGTAACGTCAAGCGAAATGAATAGATTGGCTCAAATGACCCTAAGAGTTACTTTTGAAAAAGGGGCCTCGCTCACCTGCGAATACTGAGTTTTTGTTTCCGTAGTGTCTCAAGGTGTAACAGATTGCAAAAATGTAAAACGCTGTGATATCAAATGGTTAAAAAAAATATGATGGAAATTCGGGTGGTTGGGAGAGCGCACGATGTGTCAAAAAAAAAATGTAAAAAAAAAAGATAAACACTTCAGGGGGTTGAGAGATAAACGGAGAAAAAGTGAGAAATAGCTAGTAAAATGAAGTAAATCGGAATTTAAGCGAAATATTGATATGTTGATATCTGGCAATGGTCCTTAACAATTCCTTAATATTCTGTGTCTTTTCTTAAGTTTGTGAAATCTCTTGGCAGCACAGGCTTTTTGCCTGGGGTTGGTAGAATTTTCTAGTGATGTTGATGGGTTGAAAGCTGTTGATAATTTGTCGGATGTTGGTGGTAAAATTCCATGAAAACGGGTTTGACGGGAGGTGCTGTTTTTTATAAAAAAGTCGGCAAGGGATTTTTCTTTTGTCATGTTTCATTTAATTTTTACAGACCTAAATTTGTCGGAATCGGAGATAGCCAATGTAATGAGACTTCGAAAAGCGCGATTCCGACGCGTTAACCGTTTCTATCTTGTTCGTAAGACTTGCGTTTCGTATTTTGAAACGCCTAGTCGAACAATCCC
>DAOVSZ010000216.1 GCA_030627725.1 Desulfobulbaceae bacterium | reverse complement strand
CCTGACCGATGCCGAGCTAAATGTACTCTTTACGACCAAGACCCAGATTGAAAAAACGTATGAACTTCCAAAGCGGACACTCAAGACCATCATTACATTGGACGATTTTGCCAGCGAACATTCTCCTGTCAAGGTCAGAACATTCTCAAGTTACCTGAAACAGAAAGAAAGCCTCACCGCCAAGGAAACAGAAAAACTTGAAAAGATCACCGACAAGGTCACTGGTGAAGACATAGCGGCCATTATCTATACCTCAGGCACCTCCGGCCACTCCAAGGCCGTCTTTATGACGCACGAAAACCTCTCTTCAAACGTTGAATCAGCTAACGGCCTGATTGACATACGCCCTGATTGGACTTTTCTCTCAATCCTGCCCATGTCTCATACATACGAATTCACCGTCGGCTTTCTCCTGCCGCTCTCGAACGGGGCAAGAATCGTGTATGCCGGCGTTCGCCCGACCCCGACCATGCTAGGGAAAATCTGTGAAAAAGAACAACCCTCCGTGATCTGCATGGTGCCGCTGGTGCTGGAAAAAATTTACAAAAAAAGGGTCCTGGCCTTCACGGAAAAAAACAAAATCGTCAATCTGGCCATAAAGATCCCCGGTGTGCGGGAGATGCTTTATAGAAAAATCGGCCGGAAGCTGCTTGCGTTTTTTGGTGGAAAGCTGGAGCTGCTTGCTGTCGGCGGCGCGCCAATGAACTTCGAAGTAGAAAAATTCTTACGAGACGCCGCTCTCCCGTACCTTGTCGGTTACGGCCTGACGGAGACCTCCCCTCTCCTGTCCGGTGGCCCGTATAAAGATCCGACCATTGCCTTAGGGTCTGCCGGCAAACCTGTGCCCAATGTGGAGATCAGAATCGCCGATCCCGACCCGGAGACAGGAATCGGTGAAATCTGCGCCAGGGGCCCCAACATCATGAAGGGGTATTATAAAAATCCCGAGCTGACCGCTGAGACCATCGATCCTGAAGGATGGCTTGCCACCGGTGATCTCGGCATCCTTGACAGTGACAATAACCTCTTTATCAAAGGCCGATCAAAAAGCCTTATCGTCCTTCCCAGTGGAGAAAACATCTACCCGGAGGCGGTTGAAGACAAGTTGAACGCCTCTATCCACGTTGTCGAGTCTCTTGTTGTTGCAAATAACGACAGACTCGAAGCCTTGATATACCTGGATTATGCCCTCATCGATGAAGAGACAAAGGGAAAAGACCAGCGACGGCAAAAGGCATACATCCAGGATCTTCTCAAAAAAATACGGAAAAATGTCAATCAGTTGCTCCCTCTCTACTCGCATCTTGCGCAGGTCGTTGAGCGACAGGAACCCTTTATTAAGACAGCAACCCACAAGATTAAACGCTATCTCTACACGAAACAATAAATGACAACGCAACTGCAAATGACAACCCAACTGCAAAACGAAAACGTATCTGAACAACCGTTTGAATATCCCGCGGATGTCCATATTATAAAACAAGGGGACCGGGAAATATTTCTTATCGGCACCGCGCATATCTCCAAGGAATCGGTCAATCTGGTGCGCGAGGTCATTTCAAAAGAGCAGCCGGACTGTGTCTGTGTCGAACTTGACCCGAAACGATACGATGCGCTGGCCAAAAGAAAAAAATGGAAAACCCTGAACCTCAAGGAAATTATTTACAGAAAACAACTCAGCACCCTCCTGGTAAACCTGATCCTCGCCTCTTACCAGAAGAAGCTTGGCGACCAGCTCGGGGTCCTGCCGGGCATGGAACTCCTTGAAGCCACAAAAGCAGCAGACGAACACAATATCCCTTTTGCACTGTGTGACCGGGACATCAGGGTCACCTTACGCCGGGCCTGGCATGCAACATCCTTTTTCAAGAAAAATTATCTTGTCGCCAGCCTGGTTGCCAGCATGTTTGACAAGACGGAAATCACCGAGGAAAAAATTGCCGAACTCAAAGAGACAGACGTCCTTTCCGAACTTATGACGGAACTCGGCGAAACAATGCCGGACCTGAAACATGTCCTGATTGATGAAAGAGACACCTTCCTTTCTGAAAAGATAAAAGAGGAGGAAGGAAAGAAAATCGTGGCCGTTGTCGGCGCCGGGCATGTCAAGGGCATACAAAAAGCGCTTCATGAGGACCGCCATGATCAGATGGAAGAGATCAACATCATCCCGCCCGTCTCACCGGTCTGGAAGATTTTAGGCTGGTCAATTCCGGCTATCATCCTGACATCCATCGGGTTTATCGCCTGGAAGAAGGGAGGGGCCGTGGCCGGGGACAATATTATCTACTGGATTCTCGCAAACGGCATTCCCTCCTCGATCGGGGCGTTTCTGGCCTTTGCCCATCCCGTCACCATCTTCAGCGCCTTTGCCGCTGCCCCGATAACCAGCCTGACGCCGGTCATCGGCGCCGGTTATGTCACTGCCTTTATCCAGGTCCTCATGTGTCCGCCGGTGGTGAAAGAGTTTGAAACCGCACTTGACGACATGAGTACTTTTTTCGGCTGGTGGAAGAACAAACTGCTCAGGATATTTCTGGCCTTTCTCCTTCCGGGCTTCGGCAGCATGATCGGTACCTGGATAGGTGGGTATAAGATCATCTCAAATCTTTTTTAGGAACTCAATGAGCAAGACAAAGAAAAAACAGATCCCAAAGCTTATAGGCAAACAGGTCCGTTTTCTGCGCGGTCTGGGACATCACCTGAAACCTCTCGTCCTGGTTGGCCGGGAAGAAATCACCGACAAACTTATCTCTTCTGTAGAGGCGGTCCTCAACACCCGCGAACTCATCAAGGTAAAAGTCCAGAACAACTGCGCCATGGACAGAAAAGAGGTGGCTGAGGCCCTTTCTTCGGCCTGCGGCGCCGCTGTGGCCCAGGTCCTTGGCCGGACAATTCTCCTCTACAGAGAAAACCCGGACCTCGACAATGACAAACGAATAAAACTGCCCTCATGACGAAAGACACCATCTTCCAGTCCGGCAATGGCGGCAAACACTTCGAGTTCAATCGGGAAGTTGCCGAGGTTTTCGACGATATGCTGTCACGCTCCGTCCCCTTCTACGGCCATGTCATCAACATGACCGGAAGAATCCTTGCCGGATCCCTGGAGCAGGAAGGCCTCGTCTATGATCTTGGCTGTTCCACGGGAACCACCCTGATCACCCTTGCCGGACAACTTGAACACCTGAACCTGAGCTATATCGGCATTGACAATTCAGCCGCCATGCTTGAAAAGGCCCGGGAAAAGACGGCACAGACCCCTTTCAAAGACACGATCACCTTTCAGCACGGCGATATCACCGAGACCGACCTTCAGCAGGCTGACGCCATTATCGTGAACTACACCATGCAGTTCATTCGTCCGGCCGATCGTGCAAACTTCATCAAGAGGCTGCACAACTCTCTCAAGCCGGGCGGCGTGTTGATCGTAAGCGAGAAGGTCATTGCCAAAGACCAGACCTTACACCGGAGATTTACTGATATGTATCTCGATTTCAAAAGGGAGCAGGGATATTCCGAGATCGAAATTTCTCGAAAAAGAGAGGCGCTGGAATACGTCCTGGTCCCCTTATCGAGAGATGAAAACACGAAACTCTTGCAGCGGGCGGGGTTTACGTGCGTAGAGACGTTTTTCCAGTGGTTTAACTTTGTCTCCTTTATGGCGATGAAGTGAGGCGAGGCGCCGCTTTTTTCAATCATCCTTGTGTTTTTCAAAACATTCCGAACAGATGCCATGTGAGATGTTCGTTCCACTGTTTTTGTGAAGATATTCTTCCATGCGCATCCATTTTCCCTTCCCCGGTTCCGTGCCTGTATCGTCCCTGATACTCTTGCAGTACATGCAGACCGGCAGAATGTTTTCGTAAAATTTTATTTTCTGAAAAGCTTCCTGTTTTTCAAGGCAGCGACCAATGCGAATGATCAGTTCATCAGATCCACACGGTTTTAATACATAGTCGTCCGCCCCCAGCCTGAGAGCGTCAATGGCTGAAGTCATGTCACCGTAGCCGGTGAGGATAATGACACCTGTCAAAGAATGTATCTTTTTCGCTTCTTTCAATACCTGAATGCCGTCTAAACCAGACATTGAAAGGTCGGTAACCACCAGGTCAAACCGGCTGTCTTGTAACAAGGCTACCGCCTCTTCACCGCTGGTCGCTAATGTGACATCGTAATTTTCCTGGCGGAGGTCCGTGCCAATGGAGTTCAGGATGATCTCTTCGTCATCAACCAGCAGGATTGATTTATTCTGCATTCTTCACGTCCTCAATGGGTAAGGTTATTGTGAAAGTTGTCCCCTTATCAACTTCGCTTTCCACCTCAATGCTGCCGCCATGCTTCTTGATGATTCCATAGCTCACCGACAAGCCGAGGCCGGTGCCTTTAATTTCAGGCTTGGTGGTGAAAAATGGGTCGAAAATTTGGCCCATATGTTCGGGGTTGATGCCTTTGCCTGTATCCTGGATCCGGATGGTAATATTTTCTTTACTCACTTCAGTATTGATTGTAATCGTACCGCCTCCCTCACAGGCATAGGCGGCATTGCTGAGCAGATTGAGCAACACCTGTTTTATCTGGTCGGCAACCGCCTTTATCTGCGGCATATCTTCAGCATAATTGGTTTCAATTGTTATGCCTTTTGTTTTATGCTCTTTTTTACTTAGCAGCAGGAGGCTGTCGATGGCGGCATGAATGTTCATGGGAGCCATTCTACCGGAAGAAGGCCGGTTAAAGTCCTGCAGATTTTTGATAAGGTCCTTCATCCTGTCGCACTCAGTAATTGCCATGTCGACAAGTTTTGCATCTTCTTCATTGAGGGTCGCTCTTCGTTTTACCCCTTGAATAACGGTCATGATGCCCTGGAGCGGGTTATTGAACTCATGGGCAATGGAGGCGGAAAGACCGCCGATGGCAGAGAGTTTTTCCGAGTGCAGCAGTTGTTCGTGGGCCTTTTTCAACTCAAAGGTGCGTTCTTCGACCCGTTGCTCCAGCCCTTCCTTGGCATTCTTCAGTGCATTCTCCATTTGCTTGCGGCTGGTAATGTCGGTTGCTATTTCAAGGCGGACCGTCCTGCCGTTGACCCATGTTATGGCCCTGTCAAGGAGATTGAACCATCGGCCGGTAACCGTATTTTGAAACTCCCAGAGATAAACACCCATAGGATGTCCGTCTTCATCAAGCAGGTATTTGTTTGTGCAGAAATCGCACGGACCAGACTGGTCCCTCTGTAAGACCTGCCAGCACACCTTGCCTGTAACATCCCCGAAAATGTCTTGAAGATATTTATTCACAAACAAAACTTCATAGGTTTCCATGTCGGCTACATAAACCATTGCATCCAGGCTGTTTAAGACGGTTAAGAGTCTTTCATGGGAGTCCCGTATGGAGTCTTCCGCTCTCTTACGTTCGGTGATG
>DAOVSZ010000092.1 GCA_030627725.1 Desulfobulbaceae bacterium | reverse complement strand
GGACAACAAGACAGAGTCTCTGGTAAATCTTCTGACCCTGAAAGCTAAGTACATCTCCAAATACGGTCAGCCGTAAAAAAGAACCCTCCCATGATATTAACCGCCTCATGCCCGGAAAACAAAAAAGGCAGGAGCAAAATGCCCTTGCCTTTTTATCATTTCAAATTCTTTTAAAACTCGTAACTATTCAGGTGGAGCGGCAAACATAGCCTAAATTCCATCCTGTAACTGTTCAGCAGTGCTTCAGATGTGTACCCATCCGGGCATAAACTCCAGCAGGCTGACGATGACACCGCTTCGCTGTTATAGTTGGCTATGCGAGAAGGCCTGATCGTGCACAGATGGGGTGCTGCTGAATAGTTACGAAAACTCTTTGAAATCAAAATATCTGTTGCAACTTAATCCCTGCTACCTCCCAGGAAATGCAGGAGCATCAAGAACAGGTTGATAAAGTCAAGATACAGGGCCAGTGCGCCCATAATCGCCCCCTTTCGGATTGCAGCCTCACCGCTCTCCATAATCCCCATCGCGCCCATCTGGGTGATCTTCTGGACATCGTAGGCGGTAAGTCCGGTAAAGACGATGACTCCGATCCCTGATATAACCCAGGACATCATGGAACTTCCCAGAAAAATATTAACGACTGACGCTATGATAATCCCGATGAGTCCCATGAACATGAACGATCCCATTGCGCTTAAGTCCTTTTTGGTCACAAAACCATAGACCGCCATGGCCCCAAACATTCCTGCAGTGATAAAGAAGGTCGAGACAATGGAAGTCATGGTGTACATGAGGAGGATGGAAGAAAGCGTCAGACCGTTTAAGACCGAATAGCCTAGAAAAAGACCTGTTGCAGCCTGGGGAGAGAGTTTCTGCACCCGGGCGGAGAGGTAAAAGACCATTCCAAGCTCACCGATGATGAGCCCGTAAAACAACATCCGGTTGCCAAGCACCACCTGATACAGACCGGAATAAACAGTCATCGCAGCGCTAACACCGGTAAGCCCGAGACCAATGGCCATCCAGTTGAAGACCTTGGCAAGGAAAATAGTCGATGCCTGCGATTGCGCCTGAGAAATCGAAACTGACCTGCCTTCTGAATTATATTGATACATGGTGGTTCTCCTTATATGAGTTTCATTTTCTAAATGGTAAATTATATCTTATAAAAAATTCTGAAAAAATTATAATCATAATTTTATAATCTGCAACATCAACTCGTCTTTTCAATTGACTGGGCAGGCAGATCACTCATCAGCACGGCCAGCGGTCGGGTCGGCTCCAGCTGTTCCATTGCAATACGTAAAGCGGCTGTAAGCGGCACGGAAAGAAGCATCCCGGTAATACCCCACAGCCATCCCCAGAAAACAAGGGAAAGAAGCACACACAACGGGCTTAGGTTAAGACCCTTTCCCATAAGCTTTGGTTCCAGATAACTTCCCATCACCACCTGAATGATGGCAAAACCGCCCGCAACGATCAGGGTTTTCCCAAAAGATCCGAAATGAAACAGGGCAACCGCAATCGGCGGCACAGCAGCCAGGAGCGAGCCGATATTGGGGATAAAATTCAACACAAAGGCAAGCACACCCCACAAAAGAGCAAACGGCACCCCAAGCGCCCAGAGCATAAGAGAGACCAGAGCGCCTGTCATGAGACTGATCAGTGTTTTCAGCCCCAGATAATGCCTCACCGCCTTATTGATTCCGGAAACGGAATCGAGAACAGGGACTGATTTCTCTTCACCCATGGCCGCAAGAATCCGTCTCGGCAGGACCTCTCTTTCCGGCAGCATAAAGACCATATACAGGAGAACGCCGATGATATTTCCGAGAATCGAAAAAAAAGATCCCCCCATCCACTGGACCATTGTTCCGATGGGCTTCAAATCCTCACCCTGGATATTCCGGACAAAAGCAGAAAAGGTGGACTTTGCCTGCTCCGGGGTAATGTTGAGGAGTTCAAACACCTTGCCGGCATACTCCCAGAACCTCTTTTCAAACTCAGGAAAACGTTCTTGAAACTGTCTGACATTGGCCTCCACAAGGGTCCCGAGCAGATATATGACAATCAACGCAAGAAAAATTACGATAACGATTCTGAGCCAACCGGGAATACGGAGTCGCTTCAACAGATCAAGCGGAAACCCGAGGACATAGCAGCAGAGAAGTGAAATAATCAAGGGAATGAAGAGAAAAGCAAGCGATTTCAAAATAATCGTCAGCAGTGTAAAAAGAAACACAAGCGCGGTTGCGCGCACAACTCTGTCTGTTCTTATATCCTGAGTATTCACGATCACACCTTCACAATTGAAATTCATCGCCTGATTCAGGCAAAAAGAGATGAACACCAGGGACCTTACTGATCATTTCCCTTATCGTTTTCGCGTTTTCCGCCCGGTTCTCCCGACCCAGATGGACAAGCGCTATATGTGACACCGAAATTTTTTCTGAAAAATCAATACATCTCTCTACGCTTCCATGACCGGACATATCACCTTGCAGACAAAATGCCTCGTGGATGGCAAGGTCACAACCGTTTGCAAGAGCACGCGTTGCATCCGTCATCCGACCGTCACCACTATAGAATAAAGATTTTCCTTCGGCCTCAAGCCGAACAGCAAGGTTCCGGGCAGAATGCTCACTCTCAGCCGATCGCCACCTAAAACCTGCCGTCTCTATCGCATCTCCAGGCTCAACTTCAAGGAATTCTATCGAAAAGGAAAGTTTCTCGACAAAACCAGGATACGCCATTTCCATAACATCCGTGATCTTTTCAGAAATTTTTTTCTGGCCCAAAATAAGAAAGGATTTCTTTCTTCCCATCTCGTGCAGACGAAGCAGCAGCAGGGGAGTTCCGAAAAAATGGTCACCGTGAAAATGAGAAATCCAAAGGCCATTTAATTCATCTGCATCCGGAACAAGCGAAAAATAGGAGTGCGGTACAGTAAAACCGCAATCAAGCATGATCTGATCATGTCCGGTAGTCGTCTCAACCAGAATGGAGGTATTGTGATATTCCGGATCACACGCCTCACCAACCCCCAGAAATTTCACCTTCATCTCGTATTTCCTCCAGTTAAAGGAATCCCTAAATCCGTGACGGCAGGAGGGCGCCAAAAACCTTAACCTCTTGAAGTTGCGACACAATAGTCTACAACCTGTGGTTGTTTTAAATTCACTTTGCCGCCCTGCGGGGCGTACAATAGCGGCTCGTCTGCTTTGTCGGTAACTCTTCGATATCGCACTAGGATAATCAAAATCGTTCCCTTCGCGCATACGAACCGCTCTCGAACGCTCACGGATTCAGGGAATCCTGTCGGGCCAGCCATTTTTTTTACCTATCTCTCACCAAACAGTGATCAATCTGTGTTATAATAGAATGTTGATGCGCAAAATTGCGCGGCAATTTTGTGTAGAGTGTAGCACGAATACCTCAACGTCCCAACAAAAAATAGAATTAAATGACCTCCACGGAACAACCGGATTTCTCCCGCGACCAACTCATCACAGCCTGTGACTCACTCCCTGATCATGAGTGTTTCATTCTCCAGCTCATCTCAGTTATATATGAGCCTGTCAACGAACTCGCTCTGGCGGAATGCCTTCACAGAATCTCTTTCGCTCCAGCTGACAGCACCATGCTTGAAAGCGAAAAACTGGCCGCCTGCCTGAGCAAACTGAAAAAACTTGGCTTAGTAGACACTAACCTCTGCTGCAATCAGCAGGTAATCGAGATCGCTACCAGAAACTCCATTCACGATGGCCGTTTTGAAAGCATGGTAGTTGCCGTCCGCGAAATTTTTCCGATATCAGAAAGCAAAAACATATCTCACTCAAAAAACTATCTGAGACATATCAGGGAAATGCGTATCGGCATATACACCCACAACCTGGAACTCTTTAATAAGTATCTCCTGCTGCTCTTTGATTTTCCGGAAACGAGCCGGGTCCATCCTGTTATTCAGATATGCAATAACCCGTTTGACATCAACTGGTTCAGCGCCCTCCCGGCACAGATACAGCTCTACTCTCTTCATGAGATTCTAAAAAACTCCCTTTCAACACTCACACCAATCTCCTTGCCGCTTGCCTTCTTGCAGAAGCGGGGCGCAATAAGCCATATTCCGCCTGAAGGAAGACCTTCTTTTTATTATCTGTTAATCGTTCACCTGCTGCTCCATGGCAACATTGTCAAGGCACAGGCCACACTGAAAAAAGCCGGTAAAGAAATTACATCCTTCGGCCTGCGGGGCTGGCTCTTTTTTCTTCTGGGCGACAACGACAAGGCGATCAGATATTTTGAAACAGACCTCAAACTGCTGCAAAAAATCAACAGGAAAAACAATGCCTATTTCACCGGCATTGAAGGGTTGTTCTTTATCCTTGCCCTCTTTAAAACAGGCGATTTTTCGCGCCTGGAAAGAATCAGGAAAATTATTGACTCTGTCCATGAAATCCAACCGCACAACATCTTTCTGCCTTCTTATCTCCTGTTGCTGCAGATTGTCGATCTTCAAGAAAACCCTTCTGACTTTACACTCAGTCGTCTGCAGTCGAAAAAACTTCCGGCCGACAGCGACAGCATAACAGTGCTGTTTCATTCTCTGGCCCGATATTGGATCGACGGCAAGCTTGAAAACAACCAGGCTGACTTGCTTGTTTCTCTTTTCATGCGAGCCAGAGAAAACGGATATAGCTGGCTTGCCATGGAATATGCAGAACTTCTCCAGCTCTCAGGCAGAAAAAGCGTCTGTCGCAACTATGCCGAAAAAATCAGGAAAAAATCCGGCATGATCTCAATCAGCTCTGCATCCAGACCTGAAGAACCATGGCAGCGTGCCTTAAAAGCCTTAAATTGCACTTCACCCTCCATCGGATACAGACAAAAGCATGCCTGCACAAGACGATTAACATGGGTCATTGACCTGGAGAGCAGTCAGCCGACGATTATCCCAAAGGAACAGAAACAGAGTGTATCCGGCAAATGGTCCAAGGGCAAAAAAATCTCGCTGAAAAGACTTCTTAAACCCGACAAAATCGATTTCTTAAACGAACAAGACCAAGCAATATGCGCCACGATCAGAAATGAGCATACCCCCTGGGGATCTTCCTTTAATCTCAACCACGACAAGGCCCTGCCGGCCCTTGTAGGCCATCCGAATATCCTGCTGGCAGGAGACCCTCCGACCCCGGCTGAATTTATCAAGGGCGAACCGGAACTTCGGGTTATGAGGAAGGGTGACATGCTGTATCTCTCACTTCTTCCCAACATTTTTGATGAGAACGTTGTTATTGTCGGAGAAACTCCATCCCGGTTCAAAATAATTGAGGTGACCAGGAATCACAGACGAATTGCAAAAATTATCGGCATGGGAGGCCTTACTGTTCCTGTTTCCGCCCAGAAAAAAGTTCTTTCCACTCTTGCGAATGTGTCCTCACATGTCACTGTTCATTCCGCGATTGGCGGCGTCTCAAATGAAATCAAGGAGATCCCCGCCGACACGAGAATCTATGTTCACCTCCAACCGGTCGGGTCGTCAGGTTTCCGCATGTCCTTTTTTGTCAAGCCCTTTGAAACAGGCGGCCCATACCTTAAACCGGGAAAGGGGACAAAAAATGTGATCGCCGAAATCTCAGGACAACGCATGCAGACAAAACGAGACATGAACCTGGAGGCCAAAAACGCTGACCGGGTCGAGACGGCCTGCCCAACACTCTTCATGCATGACGTTGATGAGCGGGAATGGATACTCGAAAAACCGGACGACTGTCTCCAGATCCTGCTGGAGCTGAGGGCCCTCGAAGATGATATCATTGTCGAATGGCCGGAAGGGAAAAAGCTTACCGTCAGCCCGCAGATTACCTTTGACAGATTGAACATGACCATACGTAAAAAGCAAAACTGGTTCGAACTCAAAGGAAAACTGCAACTGGATGAAGACCTTGTCCTCGACATGAGGAAACTTCTTGAGCTTACGTCACAAACCTCAAGCCGATTTATTCCGCTTGGCCGCGGTCAATTTCTTACACTTTCCAAGGAACTGCAGAAACAACTGGCAGCGCTTGGGGCCTATGCTGAACTGGGCGAAGAAAATATCCTGGTCCATCCACTGGCAGCCCATGCAATTGATGATTTTACCCGAAGCGGAATCGAGTTTCACGCGGATGTTGATTGGGAAAAGCATATGAATCGCATTGCAGAGGCCGGCAAGTTCAAGCCGGTTATCCCATCAACGATGCAGGCACAACTCAGGGACTATCAGGAAGACGGCTATGTCTGGCTGGCTCGGCTGGCACACTGGGAAGTCGGGGCATGCCTGGCCGATGACATGGGACTCGGCAAAACCGTCCAGGCGCTTGCCATCATTCTCGCAAGGGCGCCAAAAGGCCCTACACTCGTTGTTGCTCCTACTTCCGTCTGCATGAACTGGCAGGAAGAAATGAGCCGATTTACGCCAACCATCAACAGTATCATCTTCGGAGGGAAACAACGGAAAAAGCTCATAAAAGAACTCAAAGGATTTGACGTCCTTATCACAAGCTATGGCATGCTTCAGCAAGAGGCGGACATCCTGTCAAGTATCGAGTGGCAGACCATTGTTCTGGATGAAGCCCAGGCCATCAAGAACATCATGACGAAACGATCAAAGGCTGCGATGTCTCTCAAGGGCAAATTCCGGTTCATTACAACCGGTACTCCAATTGAGAACCATCTGGGCGAACTCTGGAACCTCTTTCAATTTATCAACCCTGGTTTTCTTGGTTCTCTTGATCATTTTAATGAGCGTTTCGCCATCCCCATTGAGAGACATAATGACCGTAATGCAAGACGCAGGCTCAAAGAACTGATTCAACCATTCATATTGCGGCGTATCAAATCACAGGTTTTAGAAGAACTGCCACCGAGGACAGAGGTGGTACTCCAGGTTGAAATGAGCAGAGAGGAAACCTCTTTTTACGAAGCGCTTCGAAGGGAAGCATTGGAAAGCCTGCAGGATACCGGCGGTCATCAAGGCCAGCGTCAGCTGAAGATATTAGCGGAAATCATGAGACTGCGCAGGGCCTGCTGCAACGCAAGATTAGTCTCGGAGCAGATAACAATCCCAAGCTCCAAACTCAACCTTTTCGGCAACATCATCGAAGAACTTCTTGAGAACAACCATAAGGCCCTGGTTTTCAGCCAGTTTGTCGGTCACCTTAAAATCATCCGGGAATTTCTCGAACAAAAAAATATCGTCTTTCAGTATCTCGACGGCAGTACTCCGGCGCGCCAGCGGCAGAAACGGGTCGAATCTTTTCAGGCAGGTGAAGGAGACCTGTTTCTGATCAGCCTGAAGGCCGGAGGACTGGGCCTGAACCTGACTGCGGCAGATTATGTTATCCACATGGACCCCTGGTGGAATCCTGCCGTGGAGGACCAGGCCTCGGACCGGGCGCACAGGATCGGCCAGACCCACCCGGTCACGGTCTACCGGCTCGTCACCCAAAATACCATTGAGGAAAAAATCGTCCAGCTTCACCAGGACAAACGCGACCTGGCCAACAGCCTCCTTGAAGGCAGCGACCTGAGCGGAAAAATCTCAACCGAAGAACTCCTCACACTGCTCAAGGGAAGATAAACCTACCATTCTCTTTGTTCTATAACTTGACCCTCAACATCAAATTTGCAGGCGGACAGAAAGGGGTCATGGTAGAAAATAAACCACATTCCTTCCTTGACGGCCTTCTCCATGATCTCCTCTTTCATCCTGATCGATTCCAGAGGATAATTATCAAAGGCCGTAATCCAGAGAGGGTTGCTGTAGACATGGCTAGGCAGCAAATCGCCCATGTGAACGGCTGAGTCACCTTCAGAAACCATCCACACGACCTGATGCCCGCGGGTATGTCCCCCTGTTCGCATGACCTTTATCCCTTTAACGACCTCAAACTCCTCATCAACAAGTTTCAGATTCTCACACCCATGCAACAGGTCCAGATTCACAGGCCAGTAGGCGCTCTTCGATCGTCTATTGGGCGCCAACACATCCTCCCATTCCAACTGCTGAATATAATGAACAGCTCGGGGGAAGGTGAGTTGCAATCGACCCTCTCCATCATTTGAGACGATTCCACCGGCGTGATCAAAATCACAATGAGTCAGGATGACGTGGTCGATATCATTACAGGTCATATCAAGATCGTCGAGTGCCTCTGGAATTGCCCACTCTTTCAAAACGCGAAAAATCTTCTTTTGCTTTTCCGTCAACTTGTTGCCGATTCCAGTCTCTATGAGGACATTTCCCTCACGAGTCTTCACAAGAATTGCGGTATTGACAAGTCTTACGTAATTATCTGCATTTGCAGGAAATTTTTTCTCCCAGAGCACCTTGGGAACAACCCCGAACATAGTTCCGCCATCAAGTTCGATTTCTCCGCCACCCAACCAGAAAATCTCAAACTCACCCAATCTGAATCCTTGCTGCATACTGTTTATCCTCTCGTAACTATTCAGGTGGAGCGGCAAACATAGCCTAAACTCCATCGCGTAACTGTTCAAATAATTCTTGTTTCTTGCATGTGGACAGAAAACATCATTTAATGCTATATATAACACCTTAACCGTTCTGCAAAAAAAATCACACTGCCATCAAAACAGCCAATGCCCTCATACTGCTTTCTCACAGACCCTACAAGCCGCCAAATCAGCAGCATCACTTCACTCTACCGTGAAGCTGACTGGTGGAGCAAATCGGACAGCGATGCACCTGAACTGGTAAAAAAAATAAGCCTATTTTGCCACTTTTTTTCGTTTGCAACCATCGAAGATGAAATCATTGCCATGGGCAGGACAATCAGCGAT
>DAOVSZ010000318.1 GCA_030627725.1 Desulfobulbaceae bacterium | reverse complement strand
TTTTCTCTGTCGCCCTCGATAACAGGACCCTTTTCCCTGGTCTTGAGGTGCACAGTAAATTTTTTATCTTCGTTGGAGGTGGAAACTAAGCGATGGATCTCTTCAAGAAGATCGTGAACGTCAAATTCTTCAATCACCAGGCTCCAGGGCGTGTACAGGTCCTTCACCTCAATGAGCATATTTTCCAGCCTCATGATCTCATCAGCGATAATTTTGAGTTTTTCCTGTTCTTTTTCCCCGGGAACTTTCTTCAGAAGTTGTCTCGCAAAACCTCCGATCAGCATCAGCGGGTTCCTGATTTCATGCGTGATCTCTGCAACTGTCTGACCCAGCGCGGCAAGGCGCTCCGAACGGATCAGGTTTTCCTGCAGTGTTTTTGTTTCCGTCAGGTCCCTGACAATGCCTGTAAAAAAAATCTCATCATCAATCCGGGCCATGGAAAAGGAGATAGAGGCGGGAAAGTTTTCGCCGTTTTTTCGCATGGCAATAAACTCGGTCTCATGACCGATGAGTTTTGCCTTGCCGGTTTCAATAAACCTGGCCACCGCATGTTTATGCCCCTCGCGGCAGCCGGGGCCAAGAATCAGGGCAAGGTCTTTGCCGATGACCTCAGCATGGCTGTACCCAAAGATATCTTCAGCTGCCTTGTTGTAAAAAAGGACTGTGGAGTCTTTATCTATGGTTACAAAGGCCTCATTGGTATTTTCGAGCACACCTTTCAGTATGCTTACATCCATCGCCCTGGTTTTTTCCGCATTATTTTTTTTCATACTCTTTCCATTATATGTGTTTTGATCGGTGAAAAAAAAATCTACAGCATTGTAATTTTTTTTGTGTCTGTGATACAACAAAAATATATTTGTTCCAGTCCAGATTTCAAGAAGAATGAATTTTCATATATGCAGCGAGGCAGAACAATGACGAAGATACAAGATGTTAAAGGGCGGCAGGTGCTGGATTCCAGGGGCAACCCGACGATTGAGGTTGATGTGATTCTCTCTGATGGAACACTCGGGAGGGCGATTGTTCCGTCCGGCGCCTCTACAGGCGAGCATGAGGCCTTCGAATTACGGGACGGGGATGATAAGACCTATCTGGGGAAGGGAGTCCTGAAAGCTGTCAACAACGTGAATACTGAAATCGCAGAGACCATCAGGGGTATTGATCCTTTTAAGCATGATGAGATTGACAAAAAACTCATCGACCTGGACGGGACTCCCAACAAGAACCGTCTGGGCGCAAATGCCATTCTGGGCGTTTCCATGGCAACAGCGAGGGCTGCGGCGCGTTCAGCCCGGATTCCGCTCTATCGGTACCTGGCAGGGCTTGCGGGCAACAATGAGATGATCATGCCGCTTCCCATGTGCAATATCTTAAACGGCGGCGCTCACTCGGACGTACCTGTCGATATCCAGGAGTTCATGGTAGCGCCGGTCGGGGCATCTTCGTTTTCTGTCGGTCTGCAGATGGTGACCGAGGTCTTTCATACCCTGAAAAAAATTCTCAAAAGGCGAAATCTCTCTGTTTCTGTCGGTGATGAGGGCGGTTTTGCGCCTGCGGTTGAAAGCGCGGATGACGGTCTGGAATGCATCATACATGCTGTTGAGTCAGCAGGATACACGCCGGGAAAGGACATAAAGCTTGCCCTTGATGCTGCTGCGGCTGAATTTTATGATTCGGATAAGAAGTGTTATGTCTTTAAAAAATCATCCGGCAGAACACTGTCCAGCTCTGAGATGGTCGATTATTACAGGGACCTGAGCGAAAAATATCCGATTTACTCGATCGAAGACGGACTGGATGAAAACGACTGGGACGGCTGGAAGATCATGACTGATGCGATGAGTTCTTCAGTGCAGCTGGTAGGTGATGATCTTTTTGTCACCAACATTGACAGACTCAAAAGAGGAATTGATACCGGAGTGGCAAATGCCATCCTGATCAAACTGAACCAGATAGGCACACTCACCGAGACACTTGATGCCATAAGAATGGCAAAAGGTTTCGGGTTCGGAGTAGTGATCTCCCATCGGTCCGGAGAGACGGAAGACACCTTTATCGCCGATCTTGCCGTTGGCGCCGGCGCCGGTCAGATCAAGACCGGATCGTTGAGCCGGACGGACAGAACTGCTAAATATAACCAGCTGTTGCGGATTGAGGAAGAACTCGGAGATGAGGGGGTGTGGAAAAAGGGAGCGTTCTAAAAAATACTTTCTGGAGAGGCACTCGTTAATGCGGAGCAGCTCTATAAAGGAGGTGCAAGAATGAAAGTTAATGACTGGATTCATGTAATTGCAGGAGCAATGATTATGGTGAGCGTCGCCCTTGGCGTCTGGATGCATCCTTACTGGTTCTTCCTTACCGTCTTTGTCGGTGCGAACCTGTTTCAGTCTGGGTTTTCCAAGTTTTGCCCATTAGGGAATATTTTGAGGAAGATGGGAGTGCCGGAGTAAACCGCTTCGCGGCTTCAGGAAACAGGGGACGGGAAAAAGCGAGTGTCAGGTGAAAAAAGTTAAAAAAACCAAAATGTTACGCCTTTTTCAGGCGCTGGTTGTCATAGGTGTTGTCACCATTCTTCCTTCATTTGTCTCTGCCGCAGCAACCGGGGCGAAGATCAGCCAGAAAACCAGGGCCTGCCTTGATTGTCATTCAAAGGTGACACCCGGAATTGTGAGTGATTGGAAACAGAGCCGGCATTCCAAGATAAAGGTTGGGGAGGCCCTCCTTGACGACGTGCTTTCCCGAAGAGTCTCTGCAGTGGGCATAGATCCCGAATATTCGGATATCGTTGTCGGGTGTGCTGAATGTCATACCATTAATGGCGCCACCCATAAGGACACCTTTGGACACCATGGCTTTGATATTCATATCGTGGTGACCCCGCCTGACTGCGCTGTCTGTCACCCGGTTGAGACTGAAGAATATTCAAAAAACATCATGGCGCAGGCATACGGCAACCTGATGCACAACCCGCTCTATAAGGATTTGGAAAAGAACATCAATGGTGTTCACTCTTTTAACGGCACATCGGTTGAAGTTCAAGAGCCGGACGGCTTGACAGAGAGTGACGC
>DAOVSZ010000011.1 GCA_030627725.1 Desulfobulbaceae bacterium | reverse complement strand
GAGGCATCAGCAGCGGTATGGCTTCGTCCGATCGATTGCAGGACAGGAACGGAAAAAGACTAGATCCCGCCGCTCTCATAATATGGTGCGGGTTGTCTGAGTGCGGATGTTTTTTGGAAGGTGAGGGTGTTGGGATTTGCTTCGATCGATATCTCGGAAACATTGGCAAATCGGAAAAGGCTCCGGCAGGTTTTGAGAAGATCCGCAAGTTGGTTGCCGTCATACACGGTCGGTGTGCCGCCGCCGATAAAAAGGGAGGCAAACGTTCTTTCCCGGACACATGGATGCGTTGCCATCTGCGTTGCTTGTTGTGTAAGAGCGGCAAGATATCCGTCAAGGTCATGGCCTGCGCACGGATACGAGGTAAAGGAGCAGTAGGCGCATTTTGATCTGCAGAAAGGTATGTGGATGTAGAGGCCGGCAGGGTTCATGGAAAGATCAGGGCTTCGTGAGGATTGATGCGCACTCCTCGCGGAGAGACTCCATAAGACCGTTATCGGCAAAGCTGAATGGTGTGCCCGAGCCGGCAATGATCAGGTGATCAAGGAGCCGGATATTCATGAGTGAGCAGGTCAGATGCATGCTGCGGGTCAGCCTTTTATCTTCCGGAGAGGGGGCGCTGTTTCCCGAAGGATGGTTATGGGCGATGATCATGGCAGCGGCATTATATTTGAGCGCTGATTTGATCACCTCACGGGGGTAGATGGTGTTGGCCGTGATGGTCCCTTCTGTAATGATCTCAGTCGTGATAATGCCGTGGTCCGCATTAAGGAAAATGACCTTGAATATCTCATGCTCAAGGTCCCGCATGGAGTGTATGAGATACTCGGAAACCTCTTTGGAGGAACGAAGATAGTTTTTGCCTTCTATCCGGTGTTTGAGATAACTGCGTGCAACCCCGTGAACAAAATGGATTGCAAAACCGTTTATCGGGCCGATTCCTTTGATCTGCTGCAGTTCAGCCGGTGAAGCCGAGAGAACAGCAGGGAGGGAGCCGAAATGACCTAATGCATTGCGGGCAATCTCCTTGCAGTCTTTCTGGGGGGTTCCAAGGGTCAGCAGGAGTTCAATCACCTCCTGGTTGGTAAAGGCCTCAATGCCCAGTTCCAGGAATTTCTCTCGAAGACGCTTTCTGTGACCCGCCCCCTTATTCTGCCAGTCCTGTTTGTCCACCGCATGTCACCTAAGCCCCTTCTTTTCCCAGTTCCTGCGAAAAGAGCTGATTGGCCAGCTTGGGGTTGGCCCGGCCTTTGGTCTTTTTCATCAGCTGGCCGACAAAATATCCCATCAGCTTGGTTTTGCCGCCTTTGAAATCAGCTGTCTGGCCTGGGTTTTCAGCGATAATCTCCTGGACTATCTTTAAGAGATCTCCCTCATCGCTCATCTGCACCAGATTTTTTTCTTTCACGACGGTCTCTGGGGTTTTACCGGTTTCCATCATGTCGGCAAACACGGTCTTGGCGATCTTGCCGCTGATGGTTCCCTTGTCGATCATGTTCAGGAGTGTTGCCAGGTTTTCGGGTGTCACCGGACACTTACTGATGTCCGTTTCTTCTCCTTTCAGTTCACGGATCAGTTCGGTCATGATCCAGTTGCTGAGTTTTTTCGCCTGGGAGTAATGGTTGTGCGCAGATTCAAAATAATCGGCCAGTTCTTTCTCCGAGGTGAGGATTTCAGCGTCATACTCCGGCAGGTCGAATTCATGAATGAAGCGGTTTTTCCGTTCTTCAGGGAGTTCCGGTAGAGATTTTTTAACAGAGTCGATCCAGGTGTCGTCAATCACAACAGGAACCAGGTCCGGGTCTGGAAAGTATCTGTAGTCATGCGCCTCTTCCTTGCCGCGCATTGAGTTTGTCACGTTCTTGTCCGGGTCCCAGAGCAGGGTCTCCTGGATGATTTTTCCGCCCTCCAGCAGGATATCACGCTGCCGCCGCTCTTCATATTCAAGGGCGCGCTGCACGTTGCGGAAGGAGTTCATGTTTTTCAGCTCGGTCCGGGTCCCGAGCTCGTCTTCTCCTGTGGGCCTGAGGGATATGTTGGCGTCACAGCGGAAACTGCCTTCCTGCATATTGCCGTCGCAGATATCGAGATACTTCAGGATTGCATGCAGTTTTTTGAGATAGGCCGCGGCCTCCTCAGGCGCCCGGATATCCGGTTCGCTGACGATTTCGATCAGCGGCGTACCGGTCCGGTTCAGGTCAACATAGCTTTCCGGTTCATGTTCGGAATGGACGAGTTTGCCGGCGTCTTCTTCCATGTGGATCCGGGTCAGACCGATGCGTCTTGTCCTGCCGCCGCTTTCAACCTCAATAAAGCCGTGCTCGGCAATGGGCAGATCAAACTGAGAGATCTGGTATCCTTTGGGCAGGTCCGGGTAGAAATAGTTTTTGCGGGCAAACTGGTTGGTCCGGGTGATCCGGCAGTTTGTGGCAAGCGCCATTCGGATGGCATAATCAACGACTTTTTTGTTCAGCACCGGCAACACGCCGGGCATGCCGAGACAGACCGGGCAGGTGTTGGTGTTCGGCTCTGCTCCAAAGGCAGTGGAACAGGTACAAAAGATCTTGCTCTTGGTCTTGAGCTGGGCGTGTATCTCCAGCCCGATGACGGTTTCAAATTCCATAACAACTGTCCTATGTTATATGCGTTCGGTCGATGGTGTCGAGGCTCCTTTCTTTACCCATCTCCTGATTTTTTGAAGTTCATTGTCCCAGTCCGGGCTGGTTTTCTGCTCCAGAAACATCCTTAAAAGATCGTCAATCGTCCTTACCGCAGTCTCAATCATCCCGATTCTGTCGAGGATCTTGGCCTCAATTGCTGACGGATCGTCTGATTCTTCGGTTTGCTCCATGGTTTTTGGCGGTTTGACGCTGCGGAACTCCATCAGGCTGCCCTTGAGGGTGAGGTGCCATTCGTAGTCGCCTTGTACGAGATGGATCCGGGCCTGCTCCAGTTTTTTCCCCATGGCCAGTCCGGTCCGCGCCTCTTTCAGTTCTGCCTGCAGTCCCTGGCAGATAACTTTTTCGTGCGCATCTCCTTCACCATATTCAAGGAGGAGGTGCTTTTCAAAAACAATCAGGACATCACCTGAACCAGGGATGTTAACCGGACCTCCTCGTTCATCACTCTTATACCAGAGCCAGGTCAAGAATTCCTGGCCGAGAAATTTCTTTTCTGCAATCAGATCTATAAGGTCCATGAAAATGTCCTAAATAAAGATGTCAGGGGTAATATCGGAAAGGGCCTGTTCCTTTTCCGGGCCAAGAAGCCGGCTTGCGACATGATACGGAATCTGCAGGACCACGTGGAGCCCAAAGGTATCTTTAAAGAAGTCTTCAAGCGTTTCCTGGGCCTTTTTGTTGGTGGTAAAAAAGAGAAGCGTCCCGTCGGAAAGGTTCCAGCAGAGGTCATGGACAGCAGGGACCGGGACAGCCTTTTTAAGGAGCATGAGCTTCATATTCTCTTTGATCTCCATCCTGTGCGCCCTGTTCAACCGGGGGATCTCACGCTCTTTTTTGATACGTTCTTCCTCTTTGAGGCAGAATTTGTTTAATACCGCAGGCGCAACCTTTCTTTCATCAATCCGAAGAGACAGCACGACATAGTCGCCGGCTGCATAGGATGCATACGAAAATTCGCTGTCGAACATATTCTCCACCGAGACCCAGCCGACAGACCGTTCTTCATAGCTGTCGTCGATATCACGAAAGGAAAAATTTTTGATGTGCTCATCGGCAAAGGACCAGAAATTCGGCGGCAGATCCCCTTCAACCGTATACCGGACAAAGCTCGTAGAACTAGACAGTAATCCCATTATTTCAACCTAAAGTTTTTATGTGTTTTCTGGTAAGGTCCTGTCCCGGCTGTCGGAAGAGGAAGGTCTTTTCCCCTCAGCAAGAAAGGGTAAAAATATAGCAGACCAGAGAGTTCTCTACAAGGAGTTTCAAAGAAGAATTGTTTCAACAAGAAGAGTTGATACTTGACAGCTCCATATGTTTGGGGTAATGTCGAAAACTTTGATCCGGCGGGTCGTTAACTCAGCTGGTAGAGTATCTGCCTTTTAAGCAGAGAGTCGCGCGTTCGAGTCGCGCACGACCCCCCAAACAAAAACAACAATACGTCCCCATCGTCTAGCCTGGTCCAGGACACCGGCCTTTCACGCCGGCAACACCGGTTCAAATCCGGTTGGGGACGCCACGAAAGTTTAAGGAGATGAAGTAAAATTCGTCTCCTTTTTTTAATGGCGTGAAAGTCTTTCACGTCCCGCTTCAGCGGGATTCAAAGACTGTCGCAGATCCCGCGAGGCGGGATTGGGGACGCCACGGAAAATTTAAGGGGGGTGAGTTAATTCTCGCCCCCCTTTTCTAGTTTGATTAATGATCAATCTTCTCTCTCAGGTTAATTAATTACATTAAACCACCAGCTCCGCTGGTGCGAATCTAATCAGCTTTGCCGGTCAGACGAGATATACCTCCTTCTGAGGATCCCTGTTTTTGGGGTAGTCTTAAGAAGGAGGTCTTCATATACGATCAGCTCCGCTATTCGGAGGCTAGCGTCGTTTCAACCGTCAGCCTGCTGCTGGACAGTTACGGGTTGACAAAGGGCTTTGTTAAGAAGTATTCTATATAGTATAAGCATTCGTTCTTTGGTTGTTTCTGAAAGTTTTCGTTTAACCTTCAGGGACAGGAGGTCTGTCATGGCAGATGTTTCGGCTGTAAACAGTACGCCCCAAGTGACTCGGTCCACCAGCTATCAGCGCAGCCAGGATGTGCAGATTGCAAGAGAGACCATCCGGGAAGGAAATGCTGAGACCGAAATCACCAGGAAGACAACAACCCGGAGGCAGACTGAGACCACCAAGATCAAACGGGAGATTGCGGCGGAAAGACAGAGTGAGTTGACACGAGAGATGAGTTCCACGGAGAACACTGCTCAGCCCCAGGTGAAGAAGGCTGCGGATACAAGTATCGGCGCAACCCTGGAGACTGCCAGCAGCGCTGCCGACTCCATTTCCGCCAATCAAACCGGCACGTTACTTGACGTGATGGCTTAGGGCTCAAGTAAAAATAAGTTGGACAAAATTGCGCTCAGATTTGGGTCAGATTTGCTTGATCTAATTGAGTAAAACCGCAGAACTAGCAGCGCTAATTTGAGGATTTTGCGAATGAAGAGCAGGCAAAGATGGCCTGAAGATGAGATGTAAGATGTACAAGTTATTTTTACTTGAGCCCTAATAAAAGCCATAAGTTAATGTTGCCCCCCGCTGTCAGTAGCCGGCGAGGGTCAGCGCAAGAGTTACGTTCAACCATATATCAGGAGGGAAGCCATGGCCGTTCAAAATGTAGGTGGAACTAATCAGGTTCAGGCCCCGGTGAATCAGCCCGAATCCAGACCCCAGCCGGAGCAGGCACGAAATGAAACTCCGGTCAACAATGATCAGGTAACTCTTTCTCAGGAAGCACGGGAGCTAAATGCCCAGGAGAATAGACCCCAGAGGGCCGAAGCAGCGCCCTCTGAGCAAGAGGCGACGGAATCTGCTCCTCCGGAAGGAGAACTTCCGCCACCACCCCAACAGCAACGTGCTGGTGTAGATCTCACAGTTTAGCCGTTAACGATCAGCCTGTCTTCTATTCACAGGCCCTCGAAGTTTCTTTAACGCCGGCCCCTTAGCATGCAAGATGAGGGAGCCGGCGTTTTTTTATTCCCAGTGATCTGTTGTAAAAATCAATATCGTTTGACAAAAGGGATGTTGCTCGATTAAATTGCCATCTTCCCCTCAGATTGATGTAAGAAAGAATATTCATTGTGGAGGTAAGATATTATGTCCAGTTCAGCGGGAGTATTCGAGCGGCGGAAACAGAAACGGTTTTCCGTGGCACAGTCATACACGATAAACTCGGCCAAGCCCGGGATGATTGTCGATGTCAATATGGAGGGGCTGGCAGTAAGGTATATCGACAGAAAATCGTTTCCAAAAGAGAGCTATACCCTTGACATTAGCCAGGATGATACAGGCTTTTCGTTGAAAGACCTCCCGTATGAGATTGTGACTGACGATGTGACAACCCACCAGCTTTCGGACCGGACGCTGGTCATCAAGCGTATGGGAGTAAAATTTAATGAGCTTTCCGAGCAACAGAAGGGCCGGTTGGAATCTTTTATCCGGAATTACTCTCGAGACAGTTCATGATGCCTGCCGGCTCATAGACAATAGCAAATAAAGAAAGCGGCTTTCCGGAATGAAATGAAGCGCCGGTTGAAGAGAATACGGGACTTTGGTTCAGGATGGGGATAGCCGCTGTTTTTTTGACTAACAAAGGAGAAGTGCATTGAAAGCAATTATTGAGACAAGCAAGGGAACTATTAATGTGAAGCTTTTTGCCGAGCAGGTTCCGTTCACCGTAACCAATTTTGTTAATCTGGCAATGCGTGGGTTTTATGACAACCGTGCCTTCCACCGGGTCATCAATGATTTCATGATCCAGGGCGGATGCCCGCAAGGGACCGGCACCGGCGGACCGGGATATAAATTCGAAGATGAGTTTGATCCTGATCTTCGTCACGGGAAACCCGGCATTCTTTCGATGGCCAATGCCGGTCCGAACACGAATGGAAGCCAGTTTTTCATCACCCACGTTCCTACCGAATGGCTTGACAGGAAACATACGGTCTTCGGCGAGGTGGAAAGTGATGCGGACATGGAGGTTGTGAATGCCATTGCTACTGGCGATTCAATGCAGGCGATAACAATTGAGGGCGACACCGCAGCACTCTTTGCACAGACAAAAGAGAAGCTTGATTTCTGGAATAACATCCTGGATTCGGAATTCCCTGATCTGAAAGAGGCGCCAGCCTCTTGATAGCAGAAAAAATAAAATAAAAAAAGGCCGGAGCAGGCTTCTGCTCCGGCCTTTTTTTATGTGAAGGGGCTCGAGGTTAATTGCGGCCGACACCGATATAAGTAAAGCCTGCCTTCTTCATTTTATCCGGGGTATACACATTGCGCAGATCAATAAAGAGCGGTGTCTTCATTGTTGATCTGATACGCTCAAGGTCCAGCGCCCGGTACTGGTTCCATTCCGTCATCAGGACAACTGCATCCGCATCCTCGCAGACATCATATGGACTCTCTCCATATTCATAATCAGGCAACATCTTTTTTGCCTCGGTCATACCCTGTGGATCATGCACTTTCAGCCGGGCGCCTTTCTCCGCCAGCGCCGGCAGAATTGTGAGAGCCGGCGCATCCCGCATATCATCGGTCTCAGGCTTGAAGGTGAGCCCCAGGATGCCGATGGTCCTGCCGGTCTCACTGCCGCCGAGCGCGTCACGGATTTTTTTCACCATCCGTGCCTTCTGGGCAGCATTGACTTCCACCGCCGCCTCCACTATCCGAGCTGCGGTTCCATGTTCCTGAGCAATTCGTAAAAGGGCAAGTGTGTCCTTGGGAAAACAGGACCCGCCGTAGCCTGGTCCCGGGTGCAGGAATTTTCCGCCGATACGGCCATCGAGTCCGACTCCCTTGGAAAGCTCAACCACATTTGCATCGACTGCCTCGCAGATCGTCGCCATTTCATTGATAAAGCTGACTTTCACCGCCAGAAAGGCATTTGAGGCATATTTGATCAATTCAGCGGTCTCAAGTGATGTTTTCACAAAAGGAGTAGAGGTGAGATAGAGCGGGTTATAGATTTCCTTCAGTACTTCGGATGCCTTTTCAGAGTCGCAGCCGAAAACGACCCGGTCCGGTCGCATGAAGTCAGAAATCGCAGCGCCTTCACGTAAGAATTCCGGATTGGAAACTACGTCAAAATCCGCCTCCGGGTTTGTCTCTTTTATAACGCGGGCCACCTGGCGGGCAGTGCCGACCGGAACCGTGCTCTTGTCGATCACGACTGTATAATCGGTAAGATGCGGAGCAAGTTCCTTGGCCGCGCCATAGACATAGGTAAGGTCGGCATAGCCGCCGCCACGACGCTGGGAAGGGGTCCCGACGGCGATAAAAACAGCCTTGGCGCTTTTGACGGATTGGGCCAGGTCGGTTGAAAAGGAAAGATGGTTTTCCCGGACGTTTTTTTTGACCAGTTCGTTCAGGCCAGGCTCATAAATAGGGATTTCTCCGGCAAGCAATCGTTCGATTTTGCCGGAGTCCTTGTCCATGCAGATTACCTGATGGCCGAATTCAGAGAGGCAGGCGCCGGTCACAAGACCGACATATCCTGTCCCAATCATGGTAATGTTCATATCTTTCTCCTAACTCAGCTCAACTGAGGTCTCATACTTTATAGTAAGATCGGTACCAGTCGACGAAGTTCTTGATACCTGTTTCAATCGGTGTGTTCGGTTTGAAGTCGACGTCACGGACCAGATCGTCAACATTGGCAAATGTGGCCGGGACATCTCCGGGCTGGAGCGGCATGAAATTCTTTTCCGCTTTTTTGCCGAGACATTCTTCCAGCACCTCAATGTAGCGCATCAACTCCACTTGGTTGTTGTTGCCGATGTTGTAAGTCTTAAAGGGGCAGTAGCTTGTGCCCGGGTCCGGATCATCACCGGTCCAGTTCGTGTTTGGTTCCGGAAGTCGGTGAATGACGCGATAGACCCCTTCGACAATGTCGTCGATGTAGGTGAAGTCGCGTTTCATTTTGCCGTTGTTGAAGACATCGATGGGGCGGTCCTCTAAAATTGCCTTGGTAAAGAGAAAGAGCGCCATGTCCGGTCGGCCCCAGGGTCCGTAGACGGTGAAGAAGCGGAGGCCGGTTGTTTTCAGGCCGAACAGGTGGCTGTATGCGTGGGCCATAAGTTCATTGGACTTCTTGCTCGCCGCATAGAGAGAAACAGGATGGTCCACGTTCTGGTGGACGGAAAAGGGCATGTTGGTGTTGGCGCCGTAGACCGAACTGGAAGAGGCGTAAACAAGGTGCTTGACTCCGGAGTGCCGGCATCCTTCAAGGATATTTACAAAGCCGACAATATTGGTGTTGATATAGGAATGAGGGTTGATCAGGGAGTATCTGACCCCGGCCTGTGCCGCCAGGTTGACGACTGCGTCGAACGTGTGCTCTTTAAAGAGCTGTTCCATGGCCCTGCGGTCTGACATATCCTCGTTGATGTGGGTAAATTCTGCATGCGGAGTCAGCTGGTCAAGCCGGGCCTGTTTGAGGGTCGGGTCATAATAGTCGTTCAGGTTGTCCAGCCCGACAACAGTGGCGCCATTATCCAACAGTCTTTTGGAGAGGTGAAAGCCGATAAATCCGGCCGCGCCTGTGATAAAGATTTTCTTTATGTTCATGTGAGCTCCCGTGAATTGATGTCATTGTTGTAACACATTACAGCGCTGCAAAGCTGCGGGATTTTTTTACAAGTGTTATCAGAAGGTCAAGGAATCCGTCTGTTTCTTCCATGGTATTGAATCTGCTCAGGCTGATGCGCAATGTCCCGTGAATAGAGTCATCAGGAACATTCATGGCAGTCAGCACATGTGATGGGTCAAGGTCGCCGCTGTGACAGGCGGATTGGGCTGAGACCGCAAATCCCCTTTCATCCAGGTCCTGAATAACGGCTGCGGCGGACACA
This sequence comes from Desulfobulbaceae bacterium, assembly GCA_030627725.1. Lineage (GTDB taxonomy): Bacteria > Desulfobacterota > Desulfobulbia > Desulfobulbales > DAOVSZ01 > DAOVSZ01. The sequence goes on along the minus strand of DAOVSZ010000011.1, from coordinate 9,061 downwards.
TTCTGAAAGCTGACGTTTATCGTGTTGACAAGCCGAGGCTGAGAGTGGCCGTTTATTCTTGCGCCTGAAATTTTTTCAAGGATTCCGTTCTCCAGATGATCACGCAGGCCGGCGACAGCCTTTCGAGAGTGCTGCAGCTTATCTTTAGCTGTTTCCGCTGCTTTTGCAAATCCGACAATGCCGGCGACGTTTTCCGTCCCGGCCCGGAGACCTCTTTCCTGCCCGGCGCCGAGGATAAGCGGTCTTAAGGGCGCATGGGGCTGTGCGTACAGCGCTCCGCATCCCTTGGGGCCATGCATCTTGTGGGCCGCCAGGGTCAGATAATCAATCGGAAGGTTGGCTATGTCTATATCTTCCTTGTGCGGCATCTGTACGGCATCGCAGTGAAACAGGACGGATTTTGCCCGGCATATTTCGCCGATTTTCTGAATCGGCCACAGGACCCCTGTCTCGTTGTTGGCGCCTATCAGCGAGACAAGGGCGGTGTCCGGCCGGATGGCTTTCTCCAGGCGATCGAGATCCAGGCCGCCATCTTCAGACACGGGAAGGATCTCAAGATCATAGCCCTTGGATTGAAGATGCTGCAGGGGCTTTAAAACCGAAGGATGCTCCACCTGGGAGGTGATAAGGTGTTTTTTCTCCGGCGAGGAGGAAACAGCGCTATGAATGGCCATGTTATTTGACTCGGTGCCGCCGCTGGTAATAATTATTCCTGAGGGGCTGCCATTGATAAGGGCGGCGATTTTACTCCGTGCCTGAGCGACAGCCTCGCTTGCATCTTCGCCGAACCGATGTCCGCTGGATGGGTTCCCGAACCTGTCGTCAAGATAAGGAAGCATTGCTTCGCGAACCGCTGGATCAAGCGGGGTCGTGGCATTGTTGTCAAAATATATCTTTTTCATGGCTTCTTCCTTCTTTAGCCTTCAGCCTAACTGCCTAAATCGCCAGCATTCTTTCCAAGGCGATTTTTGCCTGTTCGGCTGTTGTGTTGTCAACCGTGATTCTGTTTTCAGTCCTTCCTGCAGCAAGTCCGTCCAAGACCCAGAGCAGGTATCCGGGTTTGATTCTGTACATTGTGGAACAGAGACATTGAAAAGGAGAAAGAGAGCGGATGACCTTGTCGGGATGCTGTCTGCTCAGCCGGTTGACCAGATTGATTTCAGTGCCCACTGCCCATATTGAGCCTGCGGGGGAGTCGGAGATTGCATTGATAATACCTTCGGTAGAGCCGTAGAGGTCCGCTTTGTCGACCACTTCATTTTTGCACTCGGGATGCACTATGATCTTTGCGTGAGGCTCCTTTTTCCGCCACATGTCCACATGTCCGGCAGAAAACTGCATATGGACGGTGCAGTAGCCGTTCCACAGGATGACACGGGATTTTTTGAGCTGTTCAGGGGAGTTGCCGCCAAGCGGTTTTCCTCTTTCCCACAGTACGACTTCTTCTTGAGGAATGCCGAGGGCATAGGCCGAGTTGCGGCCGAGATGCTCGTCAGGGAAGAAGAAAACCCGTTTTCCTTTGGAGAGTGCCCATGTCAGAACGCGTTCTGCATTGGAAGATGTACAGACGGACCCGCCATTTTTGCCGACAAAGGCCTTGATCTTTGCCGATGAGTTGACATAGGTGACTGGAACAGATGTGGAATCAATGACCCCTGTCAGTTCATCCCAGGCACGGGAAACTTCTTCGATAGTGGCCATGTCGGCCATAGGGCAGCCTGCGCGCATATCAGGCAGCATGACTATCTGTTCATCAGAGGTGAGGATGTCTGCCGATTCCGCCATAAAATGGACTCCGCAGAAGACAATGAACCGGCTGTCTTTTGCCTCGGCTGCGCTTCGAGCGAGTTTGAGGGAGTCTCCGGTCTTGTCGGCAAATCTGAAGACGGCCTCCTGCTGGTAATGGTGACCCAGGATCAGAAGCTGATCTCCCAGTTCTTTTTTTCTGGCGGAAATTTTTTCGAGAATTTTCTCTTCTTCAGCTTCAAAATATGAAGGATTTATTATGTTCTGGTGTGGCTGTGTCATGATCTGGCCGTTTTTTTTATGAAAATTTGTCGATTTCTTTAGGTAAGCGTGGATTATACAAAAAGACAGCCTTTTTTCAATCATTTGAGAAAGACATGTTCATATAAAAAAGTTTCGGCCGGAAAAGGAGTATTTCCGGCCGAAGAGATTAAAATTTTTGAGAACCAGCTGTCAGGTTATTTGGCAATCTTCACCCAGTTTGCCTGGGGGCCCTTGTCCCCTTCATATTCCCCGAATCGGACGGCAACTCCCTCGGAAAGTTGATCAAGTTTCATGTCCTTTAAGGCATTTTTGTGAAAGTAGATATCACGGCCATCATGAGTTATGATGAATCCATACGATTCATAGGGGTTGATGGTTTTAATCAGTCCGGTGCTTGAATTTGTACGGGCGCCTTCCTGGATTTTAACGGTCTGTCGTTTTTTCCGCTGCAGCTCTTTAAGCTGCAGCCCTAAGGTGTCAAAGGCATCACCCAAGAGCGGTTTTACAGATTCTCCTTTTCTTTTTACAACAACCGTATCGTTTGGTACGGTGGCAACAACTCTGAGTTCATAGCCGCCTGCCTTGTGATGAGTCGTCCCTTCAATAGTGACTCTTAAGTTCATGAGGAGATCTGGATGGTGTCTCGCCAATCTGCTTTTCTCATCATCAATTTTCTGCTGCCAACTCTTTCTGATTTCAAGATTTTTGCCTTCAACTTGAAGTTCCATGCATGTCCTCCATGAAATTTTTTCCTGCGCTTCCGTCCATCACCGGCAGGACATCAGTCTGGTTCCCACTCCCTCAAGAACAGCGCCATTTGTTTTGCACAGTCTTTTCAAGGAGTTCTGGCCTCTCCCGGAGAGAAACGGCACGCACCTATTATATCTAAATTTTATAGTATCACAAAGGTGAAGAGAAATTCAATCCTGACAAATGTTAATTTTGTAATAAATGTAACTATTCAGCAGCACTCCATCTGCACACGATCAGGCTTTCTCGCATAGCCAACTATAGCTCGTCAGCCTGCTTGTGCACATCTGAAGCACTGCTGAACAGTTACGGGATGCAGTTTAGACCACGTTTGTTGCGCTACCTCCTGAATAGTTACTAATAAATGACAATCTCTCCAAAGATGCGTTTGGAAGCCGGCAAAAGATCAGCAAAGAAATCGTAATAGTTCACCAAGGACTATTAACATAGGTAAAACTCTTACAGAAATCGTTTGCCGGCCCTTTCAATCCGCTCAAGAGAGGCCTGTAGTCGATCCGGAAGAATCTCGCCATTCGCAAGAGCTGTTTCCAGACGCTTGTACGTCAGGAGTACCTTTGTATGATCATGACAGATCAGCAGAATGTCAGCGCCGGCCTGAAAGGATGTGAGCGCCGCCTCTTCCAGAAAGCCGTTTTTCTCAATAGCGCCCATCTCAAGGTCGTCGGTTATGATGAGATCCTTAAATCCGAGCCTTTCCCGGAGCAGACCGGTGAGGATTTTTTTCGACATGGTTGCCGGAGTGTCAGGGTCGAGTCCTTTATATATGGTATGCGATGTCATGATTGCCGCAATCCCGGCATTGATCGCTGCCTGGAAAGGAATCAGGTCCATGGATTCCAGAGTCTGCAACGAATGATCAACAATCGGGAGTTCGAAATGGGGGTCCAGACTCGCCGCGCCGAGCCCTGGGAAGTGTTTGCCACAGGCGGCAACACCCTTTTCCTGGAATGTTTCAATCACAAGCCGTCCCAGAGCTGCGACCTTATTTGGGTCCTGTCCCAGGCTGCGGCGTTCCATTATAAGGTTCCGGCCTGAAGGGCAGACGTCCAGAACCGGCGCCAGGTTCATGTTAATGCCGATTTCAAGGAGTTCATCCGCGCACGTTGCGGCATAGCGATGCAAGGCGTCTTCCGGATCATCGGAGTTTGCCAGCGATCTTGCGTCTTCAAACTGCGTGAAGGGAGGCGGAAGCCGTGTGACCGTTCCTCCTTCCTGATCTATCGAGATAAAGGGCTTTGGCAGACCTTTTTCCGAACAGGTTGTGGTAAGCGCCGTGCAGAGCTCGCTGAGCTGTGTCGGGTCTTCCACGTTTCTTTTAAAAAGGATAAAGCTGGAGATTCTGTTTTCCCTGATCAGGCGGATGGTCGAATCATCGAGCCGGGGGCCGGGAAGACCGATCATGAAAAGCCGGCCCAGGTCCGGGTAGGGTAAGGAATTCATTGAGATATGTTCTCCTGTCCGGCCATGCATGCCGGAGGTTATAATTCTGGTGTAAGCGCTTACTGTCAGCGCTGGTAAGAAATCGGATCAGTTAATCCTGCTTCTGAAAATCCCTTGAGGCGCAGGCGACATGAATCACAGCTCCCGCAGGCGATCCCGTTTTCGTTCGGATCGTAGCAGCTGTGGGTGGTCGAATAATCAACCCCGAGGAACGTGCCTTTCATGATTATCTCTTTTTTGGAGAGATGCATGAGTGGCGCATGAATCGTGAAGTGGCCGGCTCCGGAAACTCCAGCTTTTGTGCCCAGGTTGGCAACCTGTTCAAAGGCGCGAAGAAATTCAGGCCGGCAGTCAGGATACCCGCTGTAGTCAAGGGCGTTTACACCGATAAAGATATGATGCGCGCCCACGACCTCACCCCAGGCAGTGGCATAGGATAAAAAAATGGTGTTTCTGCATGGGACGTAGGTCACTGGTATGTCTGCCTCCATCTCTTCATATGATCTGCCCTTGGGAACATCAATTCCTGAGGTCAGCGCTGATCCGCCGATTTTGTCCAGGTCAAGATTCAGCACCAGGTGGTGGGCCGCTCCCATCTTTTTTGCGTTTTCACCGGCCCTTTCAAGTTCAATTGCCTGTCGCTGGCCGTAGGAAAAACTGAGGCAGTGGCAGCAAAAGCCTTCATCTCTTGCAATGGCAAGCACAGTCGTGGAGTCAAGCCCGCCACTTAAAAGCACAACGGCGTTTTTACAGGCAGGAGACGTTTTGTTCGAGCTTTCGGGCATGGAGTATAACAGAAGAAGAATGAAGTCTGAGTCGGAAAGTATTTAAGTAAGATATAATATATTATAGCAGAAGCGTAAAGCCGATGTTGTGAATATTCCATCCCTGCGGTAGAATCTAGACAAAATTGCCGCGCACTTTATGTGTTATCGAATGTCGAATTTTGAAGGAAAGGAAAGTCTCTTTTAATGTCTAAAGACCAGAGCCCCGGCAAAAAAAAGGACGGCAGAAAAAAAGCAGTGGCGCTTCGCTACGACAAGGAGCGTGATGCCTCTCCTGTCGCAGTTGCCAAGGGGCTCGGAAAGCTTGCCGAGAGACTCATTGCCCTTGCCAAAGAGCATGGGGTCCCCATCCATGAGGACGCTGATCTTGTCGAGGTCCTTTCCCGACTTAATCTCAACGAAGAGATCCCCCCCTCCGCCTATGTGGTAGTCGCAGAAATTCTTGCCTTTATTTATCGAACCAACGAAAGTTACAAAAGATAACCTCAAATCCACACAGTTTTTTAAATAGGAAAAAACTGCCCACACTTTAGAGCGCCGGAATCTATTAACTGCATACTGCCGCCGGTGTCGTCTCCATTTAATCAGAAAAGTAGTATAGCTTCAGACAGGTTAGCGATATGTGCCCTCTTGATGGGTGTTTTGCGTTTTGCTTGCTTGATTTCTGGCACATATGTTGCAACAAACACTTGAAAACAGAAAAAGGGAGCGTGCAATGTTTATTCAAAACCGGATGGCCCTGGTCGAAAGCGTGGAAACGCTTCTTGCCCAGGAACAGCGGATGAACCAGATCGCAAACAACCTGGCAAACGTTGATACAAGCGGCTACAAGAAGGAGAATGTGACCTTCTGGGAGATGCTGTTCACTGCCCATGATGACCGGCAGCGGGTAGGAAAGGCCATGCGGGTGATCAGCGATCATTCCCAGGGGCCGATGGAAATGACCGGAAATCCTCTCGATATAGCTATTGAAGGAGAGGGGTTCTTCAGGATACAGACCCCCGAGGGCATACGGTATACACGGTCGGGAAGTTTTAACCTGAACAGCGAAGGCCAGATGGTGACGCCGGACGGTAATCTGCTCATTGGAGAAGGGGGGCCGGTTGTTGTCAACGGTAAGGAAATATCGGTAAATCAGGGCGGTGGAATCACTGTTGACGGTGAACTTGTCAATCAGTTGGCGATTGTGACGTTTGATAATTATGAAAATATTGAAAAAGAGGGAAACAGCCTGTTTAAACTCACTGACGAGACCGTTGCGGAGCGGATTTCAGAGGATTTCAGGCTGCAGCAGGGGTTTCTTGAGGGAGCAAATGTAAACAGCACCCTGGAGTTGACCGAGATGATCGATCTGCACAGGGCATATCAGGCCCAGCAGAAGATTATCCAGACCGTGGATGAACTCGACAGTCAGGCCATCAACAGGGTCGGAAAGTTGACAGGGTGATGGGCTTTTTGACGTAAAACAACCGTAAGCCATCACAGGACCCCCATCTCCTTTGTCATCGGTCTGTTCACATAGAGGGGCTATAGTTCACAGGCCTCTTTCGCGGATATGAGGCCCCTGCAATAGCTTACTAGTTAGGGGGCGGGGTGTTTCTTTGGCAGCCATACCCCGTGATCAATTATAAACAATCACATTCGGGCAAAAACCGAGGGAGAGTAATACAATGATACGAGCACTTTATTCAGCACGGACCGGCTTGAATGCACAGCAGATGCAGCTGGATGTTATTTCCAACAACCTTGCCAACGTCAGCACCGGGGGCTTCAAGAAAAGCAGGATACAGTTTGAAGACCTTTTTTATCAGAACATCAGGGCAGTGGGCACGGAGACGGCAGACGGCGGCCAGATACCGACCGGTATTCAGGTGGGGCTCGGGGTGAAGCCGACCGCGGTGCAGAAGATATTCACCCAGGGGGACTATACCGAGACCGGAAACGACCTTGACTTTGCCATTGAAGGCAGGGGATTCTTTCAGATCTTGCGGAACGGCGAAGAGTTTTATACCCGGGCCGGGAGTTTTAAAAGGGACAGTGAGGGCTACATCGTTACTTCCAACGGGGACCGTATGCAGCCGGAGTTTCAGATTCCGGAAGGGACTATTTATCTTGCGGTTGACGCCGGAGGGCTCCTGGTCGCCAAAGACGAAAATCAGGACACCATCGGCACTGTTCAGCTTGCCCTGCACGATTTTATCAACCCTGCCGGCCTGAAAAGTACGGGTGGGAACCTTTTTCAGGTGACAGACGCCTCCGGAGAGGCGATTGAGGCGCAACCCGGCGTTGACGGCATGGGAACGATCGCACAGCGTTTTTTAGAGACTTCGAACGTTGATGTCGCTGAAGAGATGGTGAATCTGATCATTACCCAGAGGGCCTTTGAGGTAAATTCCAAGGCTGTGACAACAGCGGACCAGCTGCTTGAAATAGCCAACAGTCTGAAGCGATAAATGGTGTTGTTTATGCGTGTGGTTAAAGGATATATCTCTCTTGCAGGTGTGCTGCTGGCTCTTGTTTTCTTTCCGCCTTTATCGAGTGCGGATGGTCGGCAGGTGAAAGTGCTGGGGCAGGATACTTTTCAGAAGTTTTTTTTAGAAATTATCCTGGAAAAAGCCCCGTGGCCGGCAGAGAACATCCGTATTGAAAATTTTTCCACCACCCCGCAGACCCTGACCGTTCCCAGCGGCGCCCTTGGGTATCGTACCCTCCGGCAGCCGCACGCAGCCTATCTCGGGAAAAAGGCGCTGGCCTTGATGTTTCTGGTGGACGGCAAAGAGTGCGGGGAAGTGAAGATGAGCGGGGACCTGCAGCTCTACGATGATGTCGTCTGCGTGAAAAGGCGGCTTTCCAGGCATACGATTTTACAAAAAAATGATCTCAAGGTCGTGCATAGAAACGTTTCAATGCTCGGCGCCGATTTTATCAGGGACCCGGGCGTTGTAATCGGAAAAAGGCTGAAGACTTCCATGCGCGCCGGTGGATTGCTTTATGCCAAAAATCTTGAGGCATCTCCTCTTGTAAAACGCGGCGACCTGGTGACTATTGTTGCTCGGTCCGCAGACTTCACGATTACAACACCAGGCCAGGTGCGGAGCCCAGGCGCTGCCGGAGAAATTGTGAAGATCAAGAACCTGATGAGCCGACGGGAGATATATGCCAAGGTGGTGACCGAAGATCAGGTTGAAGTAGATTTTTAATTATTCATTCCCCCCTCCGGGGCTTGGGAGACAGAAGACATGTACAGAATAAGCCGGATACTGCTGGTAGTTTTTTTTGCCCTTCACACCGGATGTGTGAGCACGGGCGCTGACCGCGAGGCTGCGACAACAGGCTATGATATGCCGCAGAGGTACAGTCTGCCCCCTGTGAATTCGTCTCGGGCAGAACCGCGGGAAGGGGCGATCTTCAGCGAGCAGTCCGTTGATTTTTACAGCGACAGCCGGGCACGCAATATCGGCGATATCGTCCTGGTCAAGATCGTTGAGACATCAAGCGGGAACAAGAAGGCCTCAACCACAGCAAACCGGGACTCCAGCATGACAGGAGGGGTCACCTCTTTTTTCGGCGTAGAGACCTGGCTGGACGAGAAAAACCCACGATACACCCCCTCTGCAACGAATATTCAGGCACAGCTTACAAGCGATTTCAGCGGTTCCGGAGAAACAAAGCGGGACAGCAACGTGACCGCGACCATTTCGGCACGGGTTGTCGATATAACGATGAATGGAAACCTCGGCATCCGTGGCTACAAGGAAGTCCGCCTGAACAACGAAACGCAGCATATTATTCTGACCGGCATCATCAGGCCGGAAGACATTTCTCATGATAACACAGTTCTTTCATCCTATATAGCGGATGCCAGGATTGAGTACCGCGGCCCCGGTACGGTTGCGGACCACCAGCGGCCCGGCTGGCTGGCACGCGGCATCGATGTCATCTGGCCTTTTTAGACCCTGTGTCTGAAACGTGACTAGGCAAAATATTCCGCACCTGTCTTTTGTTAAGATGGGTGACTTTTTTGGTGCAGGAGGGAAATGGCTTCGGGAAGAATT